>JBAWDI010000166.1:0-3690 GCA_049590695.1 Bryobacteraceae bacterium | reverse complement strand
CAGCGGGAGCGACCGGATGGTGCGCGCATTTTCGGTGACGTCTTCGCCCACCGAGCCGTCGCCGCGCGTCACCGCCTGCGCCAGCCGGCCCTCGCGGTAGAGCGCCGCCATGGAAAGCCCGTCCAGCTTCAGCTCGACCGCGTAGCGGTATTCGGCGCCGCCCAGCAGTTCGCGCACGCGGCGGTCGAAATCGCGCAGCTCGCCTTCGTTGAGGGCATTATCCAGGCTCAGCATGGGGGAGCTGTGCTGGACCTTGACGAACCCCTCGCGCGGCTTGCCGCCCACGCGCCCGGTGGGCGAATCGGGCGACGCCAGCTCCGGGTGCCGCGCTTCCAGGTCGCGGAGCTGGCGCATCAGCGCGTCGTATTCGGCGTCGGTGATCTCGGGTTGGTCGAGCACATAGTACAAACGCTCGTGGCGGCGCAGCTCGTCGCGGAGCTTTTCGATTTGGTGCGCGGGATCTTGCATAGGCTTCTCATCTATAATCTAACGAGGAACCCGGAGAACACGCCATAACCATTTTCAAGAACACCGTCCTGATCTACAACTCCTATGCGGGCAAGTTCGGACGGAACGGGGACTCGCTGGTCGGGCGCGTGGCCGGAATCCTCCGCAACAATGGCCACAACCTGACGGTGGTACCCACCAGGGGCCGGGGAACCGCGGGGGGCCTGGCGCGCGAGCACATCGCCCGCGGCGCCGACCTGATTGTAGCCGCCGGCGGCGACGGCACCATCAATGAAGCGGCCGAAGGCATGTTGCACTCCAGCGTGCCCTTGGCCATTCTCCCCGGCGGCACCGCCAACGTGCTGGCCAACGAGATCGGACTCGGAACCAGGATCGAGCGCGCCGCCGCGCGCCTGGAGGAGTGCCGCCGGCGGCGCATTTCCGTCGGCCATCTGACGTGCGATGGCGGCCGCGTGTCGCGGCATTTCCTGCTCATGGCCGGCGTCGGTTTCGACGCCTACGTGGTCCACCATGTGGACGGCGAGCTAAAATCGCGGACCGGCAAGTTCGCCTACTGGGTGGCCGGCTTGAGGCTGCTGGGCCGCCGCCTGGAGGAGTTTCACGTGGATATTGGGGGCGAACAACGCCAGTGCTCTTTCGCCCTAGTGAGCAAAGTACGGAACTACGGCGGCGATTTCGCGATCGCGCGCAGTGTGCGCCTGTACGACGACCGGTTCGAGGTGGTGCTCTTCGAGGGCCGCCACCCGGTGCGTTATTTAAAGCATTTTGCCGGGATGATGCTGAACCGCCTGGGCGCGATGAAAGGCGTGACGGTGTTGAGGGCCGATTGCGTGTCGCTATCCGACCCCCAGGACCGCTGTGTGTATGTCCAGATCGACGGCGAATTCGCCGGACAGTTGCCGGCGGAGATCCGCATTGTGCCCGACGCCCTGACGCTGCTTACGCCGCCGGGGTATGGAGGGTAGGCCGGCACTCACGGTCCCGTGCGGATCGCCATTCCGCGCCGTTCGAGCCACCAGCGGCGCAGCGCCACACAAGACCAGACGGCCTCGACCAGGCCGAATGGCCAGGCGCCCTGCAGAAAGCCATACACCGAAGCCAGCACGCACGATCCCGAGAACGCCAGGATGAACCAGGGGCTTCGCTTTTCCAGGGCATAAAAGACCAACATCAGCGTCACTGCCAACAGCCCGAACAACGTCAAGGCACTCATTTCCGCCCCCCGCCCGCGCATCTTATCATGTTGCCAACTGGCTGCGCGCATCGCTCACCATGCCCATGTACCGCCGGGCCAGTTCGTGGATCCACTCCCGCTGGCGGCGCTTGATCGCATTCTGGTGAATCAGGTGCTGGCCGATACCGAGTGCGGCCGCACCGGCAAGGATGAAATCGGCCGCGGCCTTGCACGCCGCCATGACCTCGCTGGGCGTCAAGGCTCCGGGCAGAACCGCCACGCCGCGTTTCAGCGCAAGCGCCGTCCACCCGGTATAGCGCAGCAACCACCCGCGATGGAGGATGGCACACCAAAGCCAGCCCGCCGCAAAGACGAAGCAGAGGAAGACCAGACCAGTGAACGTGGCGTTGATACTGGCAATGGCCGCCAGAACCCCAACCCAGACCACGATCGGATGCGACCGGAGGAATCCGCTGAAGATCGCCGCCACCGCCACGACCAGGAACCCAATCATGACGCCGTCCACCAGGTAGGTGGTCAGTTCGCTCATCACAACGGGATTGAGCGCAACCACCAGCGCGAGCGCCGCGGCGCGCCTCCTCCGCAAACCGCAGTCGAGCCCGGCGGCGAACACGGCCAGGCCCATCGCCACACACGCGAGCAGCGTCGTGCATTTGCCCGCCTCGACGTTCCCGGTCGTCTGGTAGATAGCCGCCGCCACATACCACGGCCCCTTGGCGTAGTGCCGCACCCAGAGCTGGAGGTGCGGCAGAAACGAGCGCATGGGGTCGGTCAGTGGGTTCCAGTCCCGCGCGATGGCGTAGACCGCCGTCTGGTGATACCACTCGCCGTCAAAGGACAGGTCGAAATACCAAGCCGAGACCGCGATTGACCCTGCCACCACGCCCAGCGCCAGCCCTGCCGGCCACAGCCGCGCACGCCCCGCGAGCCCTGCTAGTCGTCCACCGCCGCCTCGACGGAGCCATCCTTCCCCGTCAGCCGCATCAACTCCAGCCGGATGGCGTCCACCAGGGCCTTCCAACTGGCCTCGATGACGTTGTCCGATACACCCACGGTGGACCAGCTCTTGCGATGATCGCTCCACTCGACGAGCACCCGCACCTTCGCAGCCGTCTCTTTTTGCGAATTGATCACCCGCACCTTGTAATCCTTCAGGTGCACCCCCGCAATATCCGGATACCGCTTCGTGAGGCACTTCAACAGACACAGGTGCAGCGCGTTAAAAGGCCCGTGCCCCATGGCGGTCTCGGAACTCACTTCGTCCCCGACCAGCACTGTAACGGCCGCGGTGGTGCGCGAGGCAGCCGCGCCGAATCCGCGCGTGGCCACGTCATAGCTTTCCACTTCGAAGAAGCGCATCTCCGGGTGCAAGGCCTCGCGCGCCAGCAGCTCGAACGTGCCTTCGGCGGCCTCCAGCTCGTAGCCTTCGTGTTCCATCTGCTTGATGCGCTCGAGCAGCCTGGCGCACGCGTTTTCATCGAGGCGGTCCGCCAGGCCAAGCTGCTTCAGCTTGTAGAGAATATTGCCGCGGCCCGACAGATCGCTGACCAGCACGCGCTGCCGGTTGCCCACCGTCTCCGGAGAGACGTGCTCGTAAGTCGCGGAATCTTTCATGACCGCGCTCACGTGCACGCCGCCCTTGTGGGCAAACGCGCTCTGCCCGACGAATGGCTGATCGTTGCGCAGCGGCAGGTTGGCCCGCTCCGCGATGAAACGGCACACCGAAGAAAGGCTGGCCAGGTTCCCGGGCCCCACCGTGGCGTGTCCCAGTTTGATTTCGAGGTTGGCGATGACGGAGGCCAGGTTGGCGTTGCCGCAGCGCTCGCCGTAGCCGTTCATGCAGCCCTGCACGTGGGTGGCGCCCGCCTCCACCGCGGCGATGGTGTTGGCCACCGCCATATCCGAATCGTTGTGCGTGTGGATGCCGATGACGCCATCGAATCGCCGGCGCACAACGGCCACGATCTCCGCCAGCCGCCCCGTGAGCATGCCGCCGTTGGTGTCGCACAGGCACAGCACGCCGGCGC
>JBAWDI010000165.1:0-17438 GCA_049590695.1 Bryobacteraceae bacterium | reverse complement strand
TACTCATAGTGACCGGAATGGGCGCCTACTATAATGATCGCGTCTTTGGCAATGCTTTTACGCTTCCTTACCAGGTGAATCGGGCGACTTATGCATCGGCGCCGGTTTTTCTTTGGCAGCGGCCGCGGCCCGAGCCCGTTTACCGGCACAAGGTGATGCGCGAGTTCTATTCCAAATGGGAACTGGGCGATTTCCTGTACGCCAGGACGCCGGCCGGGTTTCTGTATAGGACGGCACAGAAACTGGGAATCGTGCTGTGCTTCTTCTTCGGCGCAGCGCTGCTCCCGCCCCTGATCCTGTTGCCGCGAGTGCTCCGGGATCGCCGCCTGCGCTTCCTGGTTGCCGCCGGCGCCATCTACGGGGCCGGTCTGAGTGTCAATGCGTGGCTATTCCCGCACTACGTTGCCCCGTTTACGTGCGCGCTCTACGCCATTCTCTTGCAGGCCATGCGCCACCTGCGCCTGTGGCGTCCTGGAAACCGGCCATTGGGATTGTCACTGGTACGCGTCATCCCGGTAGTCTGCCTGATGCTGGTTGGGCTCAGGCTATGCTCCGCGCCCTTGCACCTCTCCATCTCCCGCTGGCCCACCATGTGGTACGGCACGGCGCCATTCGGCCTTCCGCGCGCCCAGGTCTTAGCCGAGCTGGAAGGCCACCCCGGGCCGCAACTCGCGATCGTCAGATACGCTCCCGATCATCGGCCGTTCGACGACTGGGTTTACAACGCAGCGGATATCGATCAGTCCAAAGTGGTCTGGGCGCGCGAATTGGAGACCCGAAACAGTCTGGAACTTCTACGGTACTTCCGCGACCGGAGGGCCTGGCTGGTGGAACCGGATTCCAATCCGCCAAAAATCTCACCCTATTCACGGCGGCCGTAGCGGCGCACAAGGAACGCCGCGAGTCAGGTGCCCGTCGAAGTCGACAACGGATCGTCGTCTTCTTCCGGACCCTTGATGAGGCGATGCAGATAAGTCCTGGAAATCTGGAGGCTGCGGGCGGCCAGCGTCTTGTTTCCGTGGCACTCCGCCAGGGCCGCGTGCGCCAGCCTGATTTTGTAATCCCGCATTTGTTCTTCGAAGGAAGCCCCGGGCAGAGAGTCCCCCAGGCCCAGCAGGTCCGGGTGCTGCATGGTTTGAGGCAGATCCTTGGGTTGGATGGTGTCGTCGTCGCTCAGGATGATGGCCCCCTGGATCACGTTCTCCAGTT
Source organism: Bryobacteraceae bacterium (assembly GCA_049590695.1). GTDB lineage: Bacteria > Acidobacteriota > Terriglobia > Bryobacterales > Bryobacteraceae > Fen-178. The sequence goes on along the minus strand of JBAWDI010000165.1, from coordinate 16,229 downwards.
CGCGGACGTTTCCCGGCCACTGATACTCGAGTAGCAGCGCCATGGCATTCGGTCTCACGCTGGACATCGACCGTTGGTAGAGGCGCGAGTATTCCTTCAAAAAATGCTCAGCCAGGCGTGGGATATCTTCCGTGTGGTCCCGAAGTGCCGGGGACTTGATTCCCATGACGTTGACCCTGTAATACAGATCTTCGCGAAACGAGCCCTCTCTCACCATCTCCAGCAGGTTTCTGTGAGTCGCAAAGAGCACGCGGGACTGCAGTGGGATCAATTGGCTGCTTCCCAAGCGGCTGAATTCCCTCTCCTGCAACACCCGCAACAGCTTGACCTGCGTGTACGCGCTGAACTCGCCAATCTCGTCGAAGAAGAGGGTTCCGTTGCCGGCCTCTTCCATGTACCCTTTTCGCCTGGTGGCCGCGCCCGTGAACGCTCCCTTTTCGGCGCCAAACAGCTCCGCTTCGATGAGCGTATCCGGAATGGCCCCACAGGGAACTGCGACGAAGGGGCGTTCCTTTCGGTTGCTCAGGTTATGAATCGCGTGGGCGATCAACTCCTTGCCGGTCCCGCTCTCCCCGGTGATGAGCACGGGCGCATCCAGCTTGGCCACGCGCTGGATGAGACCGTAGACCACCTGGTACCGTGCGCTGGAACCGATCAACTGGTCGCAGCCGGAAGCAGTCAACGATTGGCGTTCCTGTTGACGCTCCTGCTTTAGAACGGCGAATTCATGGGCCCGGCGGACGACAATCTTCAGTTCCGGCAGGACCGGCGGCTTGCGGATGTAGTTGTAGACGCCGCGCTCCACCAGATCCATCGCCGTTGCCTTGCTGTCGTCGTCTGTCATCACCACCACAGGCACGCCGAAATCGCGGATTTCGTCGAAGAATTCGAATTGCTCCTGAATCGGGTACGAACTGGAATTCAGGTCGAGGATGAGGACATCGCACTGCCCCTGAGAAATCAGCTCCCGAACCCGGTCCCGGCGCCGTTCGAAGAAGGTGGAGAACCCGCTGCCCAGGGTCGGCGCCAAAAGGGCCGCCAGATCGACGTCTTCCGAATGTAGCAACAGACGAATCATTAGTGATCGGGCCACCCACGAGAAGAATTGCCCGTCCCCTCATCTCCAGGACTCCGAGCGATCTGTCCTGTAAAAATCCCTTTGCCGTAGTCTCTTTCATTATCGGAAGTTTCATCTGAAAACATGAGTAATGGGAGGATCTAAGCCGACAAGTAGCGATAACACCAATGTACGAAATAGGGTATTTCCCCTAGAACAGCGTGGCGCAGAGTCTCACTCTGCCGGGCCCAGAGGGCACGAGTGCCTGCGCCACGTGGCCCACGCAGTCGATGCGAAGTGAATCTGGCGTACTCCCGGTGGAACTGAAAATGGCTGTCCCCACCTCCGGCTGAGTGCCGCCGTGTAACGAATTGGCGGTCGGCATAAAGTATTCCTAATGAACCGACGAATATTGATCATGAGACCGGTGCGTGCTAGCCGGGGCGAGGCGAGTGACGGGAGAAGGCCGTGAAATCAGATAACAGAATTCGGATCGCGCTCTATACGCAGCTATCGTTTGTTGCCGAAGGGTTGGCCGCAGTCTTCGGCACCCACGCGGACCTTGATCTGGTCGCATGTCGGGATAGTCTATCCGGCACGCTCGACGGCCTGAAGTCCAGCCGGCCGGACGTGCTGCTGGTTCACCTGTTGTCGGGGGTCAAACTGTCGGAATTGCGCGAGATACGGTCTGCCGACAGCCGCTGCCAGATCGTCTTGTGGGGCCAGGAACTGGAAGGCGAGTTCGCGTTTCAGGCAATCCGGTTGGGTGTACGCAGCATTCTTCCCGGCAATATATCGATCGAAGATTTCCTGGCGGCTGTGCGCAATGTCCATCAAGGCGGGCTGTACTTTGAAAAGGACCTCCTCGAGAGCATGTTGTCGCAGAGGTTGGTTGCTCTCACGCAACGTCAGGGGCAAATTGTCTCGTTGGTGGCGCAAGGTCTCAAGAACAAGGAAATCGCGTTTTCGATGGGAATTACCGAAGGCACGGTGAAAGTTTATCTATACAAACTATTCCAAAAACTCGGCATGAACGACCGGCTGGACATGGCGCTTTATGGGCGGAAAAACCTGTTCAGCGGGCAGCTTGGTTTGGAAAGAATGAGGGACGCCGGATCGCCGGCTGTGCTGCCTTCTCTGTATCTGATGGCGCGCAAGCAGCCGATCGTAGCGGTGGCGCATTAGGCGCGGGACTGGCGGAGGCAGCGGGTGGCTGAGAAAGAGGCAGGACAGACCCATGACGGACTATGAGGGGTTCCCTGAATGAACAGGAGAGTATTGATCGTTGTCTTGTGCGCGCTCGTGCTTTCGGCGTGCGCCAGTTATCTAGTCTATAGGGCAGTCGGAAGCCGGGTGACTGCCGCGAAGTCGCCGCCGAGTGTCGGACTCGTCGTGGCCGCCCGGGATCTGCCAGCCGGAACGCTCATTCAAAACGTCGACTTAAGAACCGTCGTCTGGTTTGGCACACCGCCTGCAGGCGCGATCCTCACACCAGATGCCCTCCGGAACCGGGCTGTTGCTACCTCGATCTACGCCGGTGAGCTGGTGACGGACAATCGGCTTGCCCCCATTGGTTCGGGTGGTGGTTTGGCCGCGACGATTCCGCCGGGAATGAGGGCGTGTGCGGTGAAGGTGAACGAGGTGGTTGGCCTTGCGGGATTCGTCGTCCCCGGAATGCGCGTGGATGTGCTGATCACTGGGCTCCCGCCCGGAGGAAACGCACTCGACGGACCTAAGGTACGCACGCTTCTGCAGAACATTCAGGTCCTTTCCGCCGGTGAGAATTTCCAGAAAGACCGGGAAGGCAAGCCGGAACAAGCGCAGGTTGTCAATCTGCTGGTCACGCCGGCCCAGGCTGAGATTCTCAGCCTCGCCAGCAACGAAACGCATATTCAATTGGTGTTGCGGAATCCCATGGATACTCAGGTCTCCGGGCTGCCGGGTATGATCATGTCGGATCTCTTCGGCGGCGCGCGCGCGCCGGAGCCGGTTCCACGGGTCCGCTCAGTGATCCGATCGCCGGCCATGCCTTCGCCAGCGCCGGTCCCGGCCGAACCTGCCGCACACAGTCAGTACATTATCGAAGTGTCGAACGGCTCCGTGCATACCCAAGCCACGTTCAGCCGGCCTGGAGGGAAGCCGTGAGAATCAAACAGTGGTACGACGTTGCGAGAATCCGGGCGGTCTGTCTGCTGGCCCTGTCCTTTCTGTACGCCGCCGCCGGCCAACAGACGGAGGGCTTGCCTCCGGTAGCACCCGAGCCCCCAGCGCAGTCGGACCAGGATACGCCGGCCAAGCTCCTGCTGACTGTCGGAAAGTCCATGGTCATCGATAACGCGCTTCCCTTGCAGCGCATTTCCGTCGGCTTTGGAGACATAGCGGAAGGTACGGCGATCAGCCCGCACCAGTTACTTCTGAACGCCAAGACGCCGGGGGTGACCAGCCTGATCGTCTGGCAGGAGGGAGGCACCCCGCGGTTCTTCGATATCACGGTGGTGGCCAGCGACTTTCTGGCTGATCGACGGGTGGAAGCCATCCAGCAAGAAATAGAACGGGAACTGCCCGGACAGAGCGTCAATTTGAGCTGTGAGAACGACACCGTTTTTCTGCGGGGGACGGTCAAGGATGTGACCAGCGCGGACCGCGCGGTCTCAATCGCCTCCACGCTGGGAAAGACCGTGAACCTGCTGTATGTGGAAGTACCGCCTCCGGACGCGCAGATTCTATTGCGGGTCAAGTTTGCGAGTGTCGACAGGAGTACCAATACACAACTGGGATTAAACATCCTCAGCACGGGCGCGGCCAATACCATTGGATCTGCGACCACGCAACAGTTTTCGGCTCCGGGATTCTCGCCGCTCCAAAGCACAACCGCGCTCACGACGACCATTGCGGATGCGCTCAATCTCTTCTTCTTCCGCTCGGATCTGAATCTGGGAGCAATCATTAAGGCGCTGGAAGTAAAGGGACTCCTCCAAATCCTCGCCGAGCCGAACATGCTCGCGCAGAATGGCAAGAAAGCAAGCTTTCTTGCCGGTGGAGAATTTCCTTTCCCGACTGTGAGTTCGGGCACGGGAGGCACTCCGATGGTTACCATTCAATTCCGCGAGTTTGGCGTACGTCTGACCTTCACTCCGACCATCACGCCGCGCGGAACCATTCACCTGGAAGTAGCGCCCGAAGTCAGCGCCCTGGATTTTACGAACGGACTTTCGGTGAGCGGCTTCATTGTCCCGGCCCTGACAACGCGCAAGCTGGACACGCAGGTCGAACTACGCGAAGGACAGAGTTTCGCGATCGGGGGACTTCTCGATAATCGGACGACGGAGACTCTCGAGAAGATCCCTTTCATCGGAGACATTCCGATCCTGGGAAAGCTCTTCCAGTCCAAATCCGTCACCAAGCAGAACACGGAACTGATTGTCATTGTGACGCCCGAGTTGGTCCGCCCGGTCCCGGCGGGTCAGCCTGTGTTTGACTTGAAATATCCCACGCCATTTCTCAAACCAAACACGGGCCAGTATCCGCGGACTCCAGGGCTTAATGCTACAGGCCCCGCACCGGTCGGGGCACCGAACGCAGCCATCCCCATCGAGACATTGATACAGAGCTTGCTGCCGGTAACGGCACCGGTTCATCAGAGCCCGCTACCTGCGGCGGCCCCGGCAAAACCACCCGCCGCGCCACCCCAGTGAGCGGTGGAACGGAAGACATGAGACAAGTTGACAATGAAAACGAATTCAGCGCACTGGGTGGGAGTCGGGCCGGTCGAATGATCGATCGGCCCGGCAATATTCCAGCCGACGTATAAAACCGAAAGGCTCAAGCAGGGACAATTCCATCCAGCTCAAGCTTCTGCTCTAGATGGCGCTGAACGGTACTCTCGCGCCGCTGTCGGCCAGTGCCGGCGTTTTGGGCTATCGAGCTTTCCAGTACCGGAACGCGGCGACGCGCGAGTCGACCACGCTGGCCGTCTTGCCGGAAGATCGGGCCTTTCTCCTCGAAAAGGCTGGCATCTCCGTTTTGCAGCTTGGCCGGGAACGGCGGAATCGCGCTCTCGGCTTCCCCATGGAGGACAAAACCCGCCAACCAGTTTGTGACGTCTCTGTAATGGTTGAACCATCCGAGGATCTTTACCCTCATGTCTCGGTCGGGAAAGCCAATCCGATCCACGGGAACGCCAGCGCCTGCCGCTCGCTCCATGAAAAGGCCGCCCGGTATCGAGCTCCGCTGGCGGCCATCGAAACGGACTGGAACGCGGTCCGGCTTCTGCTCGATGTGCTCCCGCCAGAAAGCTTGCCAACAGGTCCGCAACCAGCATCCCGGGTCGCGGTTGACGGCAATGTCCACGGCCACGCGCGAGCTGGTCGTGCCCATAGCCATAGGCCGGCGCCAATTGGCCTGTGCGGTGCGGCGAAATCTGGTAGATCGCCCGGAGGGCTTCCACCCGGAAGGCGACGCCTTCCTCGTAGTCCCCGAGAAGTCGCTGGAGCACCGGCAATGGCCGTGAATAGCGTCCATTGCCCAGGAACCGGATGGCGTACAAACGGCGTGGGCCCCTTCTTGGGCAGGTCGGCGATCACCAGGGGCACCACCCGCGGGCCGGCCAGAATCGGGGGATCGCACAACGGCTCCTCACGCCGGTCTTCTCCCTCGTAAAAGTCCGGAAGGGCGCCTCGCGGATCGCGCATGGGACCTACGGTGAATGTCCACCATGCGGCCACTGCGACAGCCAGGACGGTCGTCGCCATCGGAATGTTCGGCAGCAGCCGCCCGAATCTGGATACGCGGCGGTGCTGGCTCGTACCTATTTCAAATTCCGGTCGAAGAAATCGAGCATCATCTGGTCCATCTGGCGCGCGGCGGCTCCGGTCACGCCGTGGGCCCTCTGCGGATACAGCATGAACTCAAACTGCTTGCCCGCCAGTTCCAGCGCGTCGATGGCCTGAAGAGTGTTCTGGAAGAGGACGTTGTCATCCTCGAAATTGTGCACAATCATGAGCTTCCCCTTCAGGTTCGCGGCTTTCGGCGGCAGAGCCGTGTTCTGATAGCCCTCCGGGTTCTCCGACGGCAGACCCATGTAGCGCTCGGTGTAGATGGTGTCGTAGTTAAGCCAACTGGTGACCGGCGCCCCGGAGAAACCGCAGCGGAACACATCCGGTGCATTGAGCATGGCGTTCAGCGTCATGAAGCCGCCATAGCTCCACCCGTGAATGCCGATGCGATCGGGATCGACAAAGCCGAGAGAGATCAGGTGCTTGATTCCGGCTACCTGGTCGGCCAACTCGGTGACGCCCAAATTGCGGTAGACGGCCGTCTCGAAGGCGTGGCCGTGCCCCAGGATGCCCCGATTCTCGGATTGCCAGACCACGTAGCCCTTGTGCGCCAGCACCTGGTCGATGCCGATGGCCACCCAGGTATTGTGGATGGGGCCCTCCACGCCCGGCCCGCCGTACACAGTGACGACGGCCGGATACTTTTTGCCCGGCTGGAAGCCGGCTGGTTTGATGAGGCGCCCGTAGAGCGGCGTTCCATCATTCAAGTTGAACTTCACAATTTCGGTCGGAAGAATCTCAAACTGCTCCAGTTGCGTGCGGTCAGGCTCGCGATAGACGCCCAATTCCGTGCCGTCGCCGGCGTGCAGCGTTGTGCGGGGCGGGCTGCCCAGGTTAGACCGGGTATCCAGATAGTATGCGCCGCCGGGGCCGATCGAGATGGTGTGGTTGAAGCCTGGCGCGGAGAGCTGCCGCTTCCCCTGGCCGTCGAGCCCGATGCTGTAGAAGTGTTGCTCCAGCGGGGTGGGCTCGTCGGAGCTATAGAAAACGCGCCCGCCGGCTTCGGCTTCATTCACCGCCGCGACCCCGGTGACTTCCCAGGAACCCTGGGTCAACTGCCGCACGTTTTTCCCGTCGATGGAGTACAGGTAGATATGGCGGAAGCCGTCGCGCTCGCTGGTCCACAGAAACCGCTTGCCGTCTTTGAGAAAATTTACGTCGCCGCCGAGATTGATCCAGTAGGGGTCGGACTCGCGGAAGATGGTGGAAGACGCGCCGGATCCGGCGTCGATGGAAAGCATCTCGAGGCGATTCTGCACGCGATTGGTGCGAATCGCGTAAACGCTCTTGGAGTCCGGCATCCAGCCGGCGCGGGCGATGAGATAGGAATTGCGGGTGTCGCCGACTTCGAGCCACCTGGTGGGGCCGCCGGTGGCTGGCACCACGCCCAGGTGGACGTCGGCGTTGTTTTCGCCCGCCTGCGGGTATCGCTGCGGCTCGTAGAGCGCCCGCGTACGGAGCAGGTCCTCGTGCGGGAAGAGCGGCTCGCGGCTGGTGTCGAACTGAAGATAGGCGATCGACTTCGAATCGGGCGACCACCAGAAGGCCGTGCCCAGCTCGAGCTCTTCGGGATAGACCCAGTCCAGGCCGCCGTTGCGGAGGGTCTCGACGCCGTGGGTGGTCAACGGCGTCTCTTTGTGGGTGGCGACATCGATGGAGTACAGGTCCCATCCACGGCGGAAGACCACCAGCTTGCCATCCGGCGAGAGCTTCGGGGCCACGTCCGCGACCGGCGTCTTGGTGAGCTGGTCCCATTTGCCGGTATCGACGTGAACCAGGAACAGGTCGCCACCGCCGACATAGAGCAATTCCTTCCCGTCGGAGGAGAACTGAAGGCCACCGGCGCGCACGCGGCGGTTGGTCCAATCGAACGGCCGGTCGGTGGGCGGGGTGGCGATGGCGGCAGCGGCGTCATCCATGGCATCGACGGCCACCAGATCCTTGATACTCCTGGTGGCGGGGTCGTAGATGGCGAGGCTACGGCCCTGCCGGAAGACGAAGGTTTTGCCGTCCGGCGCCCAAGTGGGCGCACCCGCGCCGCGGCCGGTCCCAGAGGGCACCCCGCCGCGGCCTCTTTCGTTCATCGATTCGAGGGTAATGGGCTTCTTCTGGCCGAAAGCCGACGCGGCCAGTAACAGGCACACGGTGAACTTTAGCATCGTGTAGTGATTGTAATTCAAACCGCGTGAATCGGTCCGGGACGCAGAGCAGCCAGGAGTCGAATCCAGCTATAATGTGGAACTGATATCGATGTAAGCTCTCGGATCCGTGAATGATTCGATTATTCCGCGTCTTCGTCCCGGTCGGCCCGCTGGCTCTCCTCAGCTCCGAAATCCTGCTGATCACGTCGTCGTTCATATTGGCTACATACCTGGTTCTCGACGTCGATCCCACCGTCTACCTGCTCTATGACGGCGGGCTGGTGCGCATCCTCCTGGTCTTGGCCAGCATTCTCCTGGGCATGCACTTCCACGATCTCTATTCGAAGATCTATGTCCGATCGCGCCTCGTTCTGGCCCAGCAGCTTTGCCTGGTGATCGGCATCGCATTCCTGTTGCAGGCGCTCATCGGCTATCTGGATGCCGACCTGCGAGTCCCCATCACGGTCATGATGCTGGGCAGCTTGCTGGCGGTTATCGTGATCTTCGCCTGGCGCCTCTTCTTCAGCGCGTACGTGCTTCGCGTGGTGGCCCAGGATCGGCTTCTGCTGGTGGGGACAAGCCCTCTGCTGGAAGATATCGCCAGGCACATCGAGGAAAGCCCGGAAATGGGCCTGCAAGTGGTGGGATATGTAGACGACCGCGCGGAAATCGGTACGGCCATGGCCGGCGGCAAGGTCCTCGGCCCCGTGGCGTCGCTGCGCGAGATCGTTCAGACCACCAAGCCGGACCGCATTGTGGTGGGAATGACCGAGCGCCGCACGGGCATGCCAGTCAGCGAGCTGCTGGAACTCCGTTTTGCCGGCCATATCATCGAGGAGGCCGCCAGCACCTACGAGAAAGTCTGCGGGCGCGTGTGTCTCAAGGAGCTGCGGCCCTCGCAGCTCATCTACTCCGGCGAACTGGGACCGCGCCGCACCAGCATGTTCTACCACACGGCCATCAACGTGGTGATGGCGGCCGTTGGAGTGGTGGCGGCCACGCCCATCATGCTGCTCACCGCGCTGGCCGTACGGCTCACCTCCAAGGGCCCCGTGCTGTATCGGCAGTTGCGCGTGGGTTTGGACGGCCGCCCCTTCACTCTGTATAAGTTTCGTTCGATGCGCGCCGACGCCGAAGCCGAAACCGGCGCGGTATGGGCCTCCAAGGACGACCCCCGCGTCACGCCCCTCGGCCGGATCATCCGTAAGCTCCGCATCGATGAGATCCCCCAGCTCTTCAACGTACTCAAGGGGGAAATGTCCGTGGTGGGACCGCGCCCCGAACGCCCCGAAATGGTGCAGTCCCTCTCCGAAAAGATCCCGTACTACCGGCACCGCCACTGCGTGCGGCCTGGAATCACGGGCTGGGCCCAGGTCAATTACAAATACGGCGATACCCTGGAAGACGTCATCCGGAAGCTGGAATACGATCTCTACTACATCAAGAACATGTCGCTGTCGCTGGACAACTACATCATCTTCCTCACGATCAAGGCCACCCTGTTATCGCGGGGATCGCAATAGTAACGCCGGGCCCAGCGATCCCACCCTTGACGGCGGTCTCCGGCGAGATCTGGCGGGCGTCCAGGATGCTCCCAGTGGCCCGCTCCAGCGCGGCTCGCGCCTTCACATACGAGCTCGTGGCGCCGGCTTCGGTGGACGGCGCCTGCGCCAGCAAGCTCTCATACTGGATGACGAAAAAGCTGGTGGAGGCGCCCACGTCGAACTTGGCCTGCCCGGCCTCGAGCGACTCCTCCTGCAACTTGCGCGCTTCCACCGCCGCTTCGTACGACGATCGCGCGCGGCCCGCATCCTCCACCTCGAGGCGCGCCAGGTCCGCCTCCGCAATCCGGTTATGCATCGGCCGGATGACCGATGATTCCGCACTGTAGTAGCCTAAGGGAAAACATGCTTTCCGATCCGAAAATCGTCAAGATTTTCGCGCTCGCTCTGTGGGCCGCATTCACAGCCGCGGCGCAAACCGGACCGGTGGTCCTCACCTCGCCCAATGGCGCACTCGAAATTTCCTTTGCGGCCGTGCGCGGCCAGTCCCTCCAACCGGCGGGCGGCCAACTCGCCTATCGCGTGGCTTTTCGCGGCCGGCCCGTACTCCAGTGGTCGAACCTCGGGCTCGCAATGGAGGGATCGCCCGCGCTCGGGCCGGTTGTCCGCATCGAGTCGTCGCAACCCTCCAGCCAGGACGAAACCTGGACGCCGGTCGCCGGCAAGGCCAATCCGATTCGCAATCACTACAACGCTGTCACCGTGCAGACGGTGGAGACCGCCGCCGGCGCCCGCCGCCTGGTGCTCGAAGCCCGCGCTTACGATGACGGCGTGGCCTTCCGCTACGTGGTGCCCGAGCAGCCTTCCCTGAAAGAATTGCGCATCCTCAACGAAGCCACCCAGTTCCGTTTCTCCAAGGACGCCAACACGTTTCCCGTGATCTCGCGGGGCTTTCAGACCAGCAACGAGGACGATTATCACCAACTCACCATCAGCGGCCTGCATCCGGAGTACCTCGTCAATCTTCCGCTCCTCGTCGAAGTGCCGGGAATCGCCTGGGTCGGCCTGACCGAAGCCGGCATCGAGGACTATTCCAACCTGTACGTCACCGCTCCGGGCAACGGGACCTTGACGGCCCGGCTGGCCACCCGCGTGGAGGACATCAATACCGGCGCCGACGTCGCCCCCTCTTTCGATCCCAAGGCGGACGCGTTGAAGGTCTCGGTGATGGCGCAAACCCCCGTCAGATCGGGCTGGCGCGTGTTGATGATCGCGGACCAACCCGGGCGGCTGGTGGAATCCAACATCGTGGTCAATTTGAATCCGCCCAGCGCCATCGGCGACACTTCCTGGATCAAGCCCGGCAAGACCATGTGGGACTGGTGGAACGCCGGCAAGCCCAACGGCAAGAGCACCGAAACCGCGAAGTACTGCATCGATTTCTGCGCGCGCAACAAAATCGAGTACATGCTGCTCGATGGCGGCTGGTCGAAGGTGCTGCCCAAGCGGCCTGGCGACGTCGGCTATTCCTTTCGCGGCCCCATGGACCTTACCAAAACCATCCCGGCCATCGACATGCCGGCGGTGCTGGAGTATGCCCGCTCGAAGAACGTCCGCATCTGGGTGTGGGCTCATTTCCGGGACGTGAACGACCAGATGGACACGGCCTTCGCGCAGTTCGAAAAATGGGGCGTCGCCGGCGTGAAGATCGACTTCCTGGACCGCTCCGACCAATGGATGGTGAACTTCTATCGTACGGCCGCGAAGAAAGCCGCCGAACACCACCTCATGCTCGATTTCCACGGCGCGTTCAAGCCCGACGGCATGCGCCGCACCTACCCCAACGTGTTGACGCGTGAAGGCGTCATGGGCGCGGAGTACAACACCTGGAGCGCGCGCATCACTCCCCGGCACAACGTGACGCTGGCCTTCACCCGCATGTTGGCGGGGCCCATGGACTACACACCCGGCGGCTTCGATAACGTCACCAAAGAGAATTTCACGTCCCAGCACGGCGCGGCGCTCACGGTGATGGGCACGCGCACCCATCAAACCGCGATGTTCGTGGTCTTCGAAAGCGAGTTCCAGATCATCTCGGATTCCCCCGCCGCCTACGAAGGTCAGAAGGAACTCGAGTTTCTGAAAGCGGTCCCAACGAGTTGGGACGAGACCCGCGTCCTCAACGGTGTGCCCCCCGAGTACATCACCATCCCGCGCCGCCGCGGCAACGAATGGTACGTGGGCAGCCTCACCGGCTGGGACGCACGCGACATCGATGTGCCGCTCACCTTCCTCGGGAGCGGCTCCTATAACGCGGAAATCTACGCCGACGGGCCCAACGCCGCCGCGCAGCCGAAAGATTCGGTTGTCGAGCACCGTCGCGTGGATGCCCGGACGGTCTTGCACTTGAAGTTGGCGCCGGGCGGCGGCAGCGCCATACGCCTCGTCCCGGTCGAAGGAGAAGGTCAATGAGAGCAACCATTCTGTATCCATTAGTTCTGTTCTGCCTGTCGCTCCCCGCGGCGGCCGACGTCACCGTGGCCAGCCCCGATGGCCGCGTGCGCTTTGTGTTGTCCTCGGGCGCACAGGGCCACCTCGAATACACCGTAACGTTCAACTCGAAGAACATCATCGATCCATCCCCGCTGGGAATCGTGGTCGATGGCGTGGATCTCGCCGGCGGGGCCCAGATCGGCAAGGCGGAGAGCTACAAGATCGACGAAACCTACCCCTGGTACGGCCCGCACTCCACGGCCGTAGACCACTGCAACGGCGTCAAAGTGGCTCTCACTCATCCCAAAACAGGAACGTCCTACACGCTGGAGATCCGGGCATACGACAACGGCGTGGCCTTCCGTCACCTGGTGCCCGGCCAGGGCGCCCGCACGCCCGATGAGGCCACCGTCTTCCGCGTTCCGGCGGGAAGCGTCATCACGCCGCAGAACTATGTATCCGGCTACGAAGGTCTCTATCCGTGGCGCACAACCACCAACACCATCGAGAGCATGATGGACGGCGAGTGGACCAACCCTCCGTTCACCTTCGTGTTGCGCGATAAAAGCGCGTACGCTTCCATCACCGAGGGCGCGCTGGTCCATTACAGCGGAATGGTTTTTCAGGCGGATGCCACCCAGGCGCTGCACGCCCGGTTAGGCCACGCCGAGCCCGCCAGCTTTGGATTCCGCTCGCGATACGCCAAGGACGTCGAGCGCCTCAGCCATCCGGCCGTGATCGACGGCCCGATCACAACGCCCTGGAGGATCGTGATGATTGGCGCGGACCTCAATGCCCTGGTCAACTGCGACATCGTACACAACGTGGCCGCGCCTCCCGATCCCAAGCTCTTCCCCCAGGGCCTGCACACCGATTGGATCAAGCCCGGCCGCGCGGTCTGGAGCTATCTCGACGGCGTGGATTCCACACCCGAAGGGCAGAAAGAGATGGCGCGCCTCGGTTCCCAACTGGGATTCGAATACATCGTGATCGAGGGCTTCTGGCGGAACAGTTGGTCCGAGGCGCAGTTGAAGGATGTCATTGGTTACATGCGCGAGCATGGAGTGAAGGCCTTCGTGTGGAACATCCGCTCCCTGTTGCAGGACCCCAAGGCCCTTCAGCAGACTCTCGAGATATGCGACCGCGTCGGCATCGCGGGCCTCAAAATAGACTTCTTCGACCACGAGCACAAAGAGGTGATCGATCTCTACGAGATGCTGGCCAAAGCGGCCGCCGAGCACAAGCTGATGGTCGACTTTCATGGCGCCAACAAGCCCACGGGCCTGGAGCGAACCTATCCCAACATCGTGGGCATCGAAGCCGTCCGCGGGATGGAGTTCTTTCCGCCCTACGCGCAGCACGACGTCGTCCTGCCGTTCACCCGCCTGCTGGCCGGGATGGCCGACTACACGCCCACCCACTTTGGAACCCTGATCGCCGACACCACCTGGGCGCACCAGGTGGCCAATGCGGTGATCCTACAGTCTCCGCTGCTGGTCTACGTGGCGCACCCCCAGCATATGCTGGACAACCCGTCCGTGGACGTGCTCAAGGCGATCCCGAGCACCTGGGATGAGACCGTGGCGCTGCCGGTCTCGGAAATCCGCCAGGTCGCGGCCTTAGCCCGCCGCAGTGGCAACACCTGGTTCCTGGCGATCACCAACGGGGCGACCGCGCGCAACGTGCGCATCGATCTCTCATCGTTTCTGAAGGGGCCCCAACCGCAAGGCGGCCGCCCCGTCCCATATCTGGCCACGCTCCTCCGCGATACAACGGAGCCAGCGTCTCTCAAGGTGGAGCACGTCACGCTTTCCGCGAATGACTCGCTCTCCATCGACTTGCGTTCCGGCGGCGGTTTTGTCGCCATGCTCAAGAGGTAGGGCATGCTTTAGCTTGCCCAGAGATCTTCAAATTGCAAAGAGGAAAGTCATGAACATCCGTAGCTTTTGCTCATACGTCGCTGTTCTCGTTGGAACCGTTCTGTTCTCATGCTCACCGGCCGCCGCCGCACCGGCCAAATCGGCGCGCGCAGTTCGTTCGCCCGACGGGAAGATCGCCGTCACCATCCACACCGACGCCCCCCTCGGCTACAGCATCACTGTGGACGGCAAGCCGCTGTTGCTGCGCTCCCGCCTGGGCCTCGAGCTGGCCGGCGATGTGAAGCTGGGTGAAAAACCCGTGGTGCAAAGCGAGAAACGGCGTTCCGCCGACAATCGCTGGGAAAACCAGTTCGGCAAGAACCGCCAGGTCCGCGATCACTACAACGAATTGAACCTGACGCTGAAGGAAGGCGATCGCACCTTTGGCGTGCTTGCCCGGGCCTACAACGACGGCGTGGGCCTCCGCCTGGTTCTCCCCAAGCAGCCCGGGATGGATTCCTTTACCGTCATGCGCGATGCCATGGAGTACACGTTTGCCGGCGACGACCAGGTCTGGGCCGGCTGGAACAACGACGACGGCCCCAGCCGCCCGGAGGGCGGATTCGTCGGCTCGCAGGAATGGCGATACCTGCCCGCGAAGCTCTCCACGCTGAACCCTAAGTTTAAACATGGAGTGCCGTTTCTGGTCCAGACACCGGCGGCGTATGTCGCCATCACCGAGTCCGACCTGCTCGACTGGGCCGGCATGTGGCTGGTTCCCAAGGCGGGCGCCGCGAACACGTTGGAGGTGCAACTCGCTCCGCCGCTGCCGGTGCAGCCATGGCCGCAGCGCAGCCAGACGGCGAACAATAACACCGAGGCGCGAACCGCTCCGCCCGTAGCCCCCACTCAGAAAGGCCTGGTGGTGGCCACCACTCCCCACAATTCCCCCTGGCGGACATTCATCATCGGCCGCCAGCCTTACGATCTCATTCAGAGCGACCTGGTGTTGAACCTCGCCACTCCCAGCCAGCTCGCCGACACCTCCTGGGTCAAGCCCGGCATGTCGTCCTGGGGCACCTGGTGGCCCAACATGGGGCACAACGACCTCCCCACTCTCAAACAGTACATTCAGCTTGCCGCCGACATGGGCTGGCCCTATCAATTGTCCGAGATCCAGGACAAATCGATTGTGCCCGAGTTGGTGTCCTTCGCCAAGGAACGGAACGTGCGCGTGTGGTTGTGGTTCCACTTCAACGACTTCATCGACAGCGCAGTCTACAAGCGGGACTTCCCCATGTACGCCAAATGGGGCATTGCGGGGCTGAAGATCGATTTCATCGATCGCGACGACCAGTTTGCCGTCAAATGGTACGAAGATATCGCCAGGACGGCCGCCGAGAACCACTTGCTCATCGACTTCCACGGCGCGTTCAAGCCCACCGGTCTGAACCGCACCTGGCCCAACCAGATCACGCGCGAGGGCATCCAAGGCAACGAGTACAACAAGTGGAGCACCAAGGAAACGCCCGAACACAGGGCCACCCTCCCCTTCACGCGCGTACTGGCCGGCGGGGCCGACTACACCCCCGGCGGGTTCGCCAATCGGCAGCCATCGCAGTTCCACACCGGCACGAAGCCCACGCAAGTGCAAGCCACGCGCGCCGGCGAATTGGCCATGTTCATCCTCATTGAGAGCCCGTTCGAAGTCGCCTGCGATTCGCCCGACGATTACAAAGACAAAGATGGCAAGTATCTACTCGGCATGGATTTCCTCAAGGGCCTGCCGACCGTCTGGGACGAGACCCGCGGCCTGTCCGGCGAAGTGGGAAAGTACGTGGTCGAGGTGCGCCGCCACGGGAAGAACTGGTATCTGGCCGCCATCACCGACCGCACTGCCCGCGAATTGCCGGTGCCGCTGAAGTTCCTGGGCAAGGGCAATTGGAAAGTCACTCTATGGGAAGACGCGCCCGACGCCGGAGAGAACGCCGAGCACCTGGTCAAGAACGAAAAGACCGTGCGCCCGTCCGACACGCTGCAACTGAAGTTGGCGCCCTCGGGCGGAACCGTCGCCATCTTCTCGCCGGGAAAGTGAAATGGTGTGGTTGCGGGGCAGGCGATCGGTTTTTGTCGCCTGTTGGAGTGGGCCTTCGGGCGCGCAATTGGCGTTAGGCTAAGGGCCGATGGACCGTTCCTCGGTGGGCGTGACAGCTACCGGCCGTTCGAAACCCTGCGGCGTTAGGGAGAATCTGTCCCGGCACAGCAACCGGCATTGCGCGGCCAAGTGGTTGAAGCCACTGTCCCAAAAGGCCTTTTCGGGACAATCACGGCCCGCGAACTAG
>JBAWDI010000164.1:0-16637 GCA_049590695.1 Bryobacteraceae bacterium | reverse complement strand
CCGCCGAGTACCGCGCGGTGGGGCAGCCGGTCTTCATTCCCGGCAGCATGGGAACGGCCTCATGGGTGCTGGTGGGCGCCGAGGGCGCCGTGCGTGAGACTTTCGGCAGCGTGTGCCACGGCGCCGGCCGCCTGTTGAGCCGCACCGCCGCGCGCAAGGGCCGCAACGCGCGCGAAGAGCGGGACAAGCTGGAAGAGCGCGGCATCCTGGTGCGCAGCGAAACCCGCGACGGCATTCTCGAAGAGCTTCCGGAGGCCTACAAGAACGTGGATGAAGTGATCGAAGTGGTCCACAACGCCGGCCTCGCGCGCAAGGTGGCGCGGCTGCGGCCGATGGGGGTGATCAAGGGGTGAGGGGGCGTCACGCAGCGTAGCGGATGACCTTCAGTTCGGCGGATCCTTCTACCGCGGCGAGGAGTCGATCGACCCGCGACATGGTTACCTGCTCCAATTCCATATCACCGCACTGCCGGCACTGAAGCACCGGGAGCGACCTGAGGATCATGATCGAGGAATCACCGATTTTGAACGGCAGATCCGTGACTCGCGGCTCCAGCAGACCCCCGCAAACTCGGCAAATACTTGTCCTGCGGGTACGCTTCAACTATTTCCAGCGTTGCCACCGCATTGCGAACCATCTCCGCCCTCAGCGTGCGGTGCGTTGCTGCAGGCGCATGGTCAGGTGATATGTCCAGCGAACGCGTCCCCCGGAGAGGCACTCCTTGATGAACGCAAGTGGCGCATCCGGCAATTGAGCCCTTGGCAAATTCGATTATAGAACGTCCGCCGGAATCGCCTCAGGGAACTTCGGGCGGATTCCGGACGAGGCCGCTGGAGACCGCGAACCTTCGTAACACGATGCAGCGGTCAGGGTGAGGGGCGGCCGGACCGGCTCAGTAAGGCGTGAGCGGTTTCGAAATCTTGTTGTAATCCGGCACGTAGACCAACAGTCCCCCGGATGCGGTGGTTTTGGAATAGCCCGCCACCAGTTGGTCGTTGTAATGATCGGGGAAGAAATCGAACGGGTCGCTCGGGTCGGCATCGATCAAGCGCATATCGGTATCGGTCATCGTCAGCCTTCCGAAGCGCACCACGCCTCCGTGGTAGGCAATGTAATTCGAGTGCTGCGACGCGGCCGGCAAGCCTGGCTTCTCATTTCCGAAGATCTGAACGATTTCGTCGCCTTGAACGCGAATGGCGGTAATGCGTCCGCGCATCTTGGGAGGCGGGAGCATCAAGGTGGGGTCCAGTATGACGTCGTTATCGTCCACGCTGAAGCCCCTGGTATTCCTGGTGTTGATCACCTTGGCCATGTCGAGACCGAACAGTTTCATGAGACCCTGCACGGGCAAATGGGCCGCTCGCACCCGCGTAGGGTGGATGCGGATCTTTCCATCCGGCGTCGGACTCATGTCGCCCACCATCTCAAAGGGAATTCCAATGCCCTTCTTGAGCGTGCCCGATTGCTTGATCTCGCTGCCTTCCCTGCTAAGCTTCAGGTTCTTGAGAGGCGCGTCCGGTTCGCCGAAAACGTACGTGTTCATGGCATAGGTCATGCTCGCCATGCTGACGCCGACTTCGGCTGAATCGATGGCGACGATGTAAGACAATTTATCGTCGAAAGTGGGTGGTTGGCCCTTTCTGGTGGGAAGAAACCTGCCAACCAAATGCCGTATGTGCAGGACCAGAACCGGGTCGAGGTGGATGTTCACGTTCACAAACTCCACCTGCGTTTCAGCCTCCACCGGCGCGTGGATTTCCGGAAAATTGGCGGCGGCTTGCGACGGAGGTTGTGAAGCGGGCTTGGATGGGTTGTTGCCGGAGCGGCAAGACACCAGGACGACCGCGGCGGCTAACCAGAGGGCGTGGCGCATGCACTACGAGTATAGTCTGGCGGCGGACGAGGGAACCAACCGGCGGTCAACCTCGTATCATGAAGGAGGATAGGGCCTCATAATATGGCAAGCCGCAAGAGACACAACTTTTATTGGATTGCGCTGGTATCGGTTCTGGCAGTCGCCGGCGTGGCCTTCTTTTCGCTGCGGGCGCTCAGCCGGACGCCGGCCAAAATCGATCCGGAAAAACTCGCCCGCGTGGAGCGGATGGACCTGGCGCGCTCGGTGGTGGCCACCGGCAAGATCCAGCCCACCACGCAGGTGGAAGTCAAATCGAAGGCCAGCGGAATCATTCTGAAACTGCCGGTGAACGTGGGGGACGTGGTGCGCCAGGGGCAGGTGATCTGCGAACTGGACCAGAACGATCTGCTCCCCAAACTCCGGCAGGCACAGGCGTCCCTGGGAATGGCCGACGCCATGCTCAAGAGCGCGCAGGCCGACTATGAGCGGAGCAAGGTGGAAGCGCTGGGGCCGGACGTCCCATACCTGAAGAGAGACATGGAGCGCGCGCGCCAGATGTTCCAGGAGATGCTGGTGCCGCAGACGGCGCGCGACGACGCCGAGAAGAACTACGAGCTGGCCGTGAACCGCCAGCAACAGGCGCAGGTCAACCTGGGCGTGGCGCAAGCCGCCATCACCAAGGCCGAGGCGCAGGTGGAGCAGGCCCGCGCGGCCCTGTCGCAATCCGAGGAGGACCTGCGCAACGCCACCATCGCTTCGCCCATCGACGGCGTGGTGCTCTCGCGCGACCGCGAAGTGGGCGACGCCGTCAGCTCGATTCTGACCATGGGCTCGGGCGCCACCTTGATCATGACGCTGGGCGACCTGCGGGAAGTGTACGTCAAGGGCAAGGTGGACGAAAGCGATATCGGAATGGTCTACCTGGGGCAGCCAGCCCGCATCACGGTGGAATCGTACAAGGACCGGAAATTCGAGGGCAAAGTCACCAAGATCTCGCCCATGGGAGTGGAGAAGGACAACGTCACCACGTTCGAAGTGCGCGTTTCCATATCCAACGAATCGCGGAAGCTCATGGCCACCATGACGGCCAACGCCGAGATCATGCTGGAGGAGCACAAGGGCGTGCTGACGGTTCCCGAGGGCGCCATCATTTACAAGAAGGATCGCTCCACGGAAGTGGAGGTGGCGGACGCCGCCGCCGAGAGCGGCAAGCGGCGCGTGGCGGTCACCACGGGCATCAGCAACGGGTCGAAGACCGAGATTCTGAAGGGCCTGTCCGAGGGCCAGCAAGTCGTCCTGCAATAGGGCCAACCCTGTGACGCACCTGCATGAACTATTCGGCCAGGTCGTCTCCAGCCTGCTGCGCAATAAGCTGCGCAGCTTCCTGACCATGGCGGGGATTGCCTGGGGCGTCGCCTCGATGGTGCTGATCGTGGCCATGGGCGACGGCTTCAAGGTGGGCCAGCACGACTCGCTCAAGCAGCTCGGCGAGAACATCGTCATCGTGTTTGGGGGGCGGACCGAGAAACAGGCCGGCGGCCGGCGCGCGGGGAGGCGCATCCGGCTGGACTACGACGACGTGCGCGATATCCGCGCGGAATGCTTCCTGGTGCGCTACGTGATCGCCGAACTTCAGAATTCGGTGAAAGCCGTTACCTCCTTCAACGCCGGCACGTTTTCGGTGATGGGCGTGGAGCCGCTGTATTCGCAGATCCGCAGCATCCCGGTGGACCGCGGCCGCTTTCTGGTGGATCAGGACGAGGACGCGGCGGCGCGCGTGGCGGTGCTGGGCGACAACGTCCGCAAGCAATTGTTCGGCGAGCGGCCCGTGGCGCCCGGCGCGAGCGTGGCCATCAACGGACTGGCGTTCCGGATTGTGGGTCTCATGCCGCCCAAGGCGCAGAACAGCAGTTACAACGGCCTGGACAGCGACAAGATCTACATTCCCTACTCCACCATGGTGCGCGATGCGCCGCCGGCGGACGAGAATTTCCACCCCGGCATCGTGAGCGACCTGATCTACGTCCCGGCTTTGCTCGACGGGTGGAAGGCCGCGCGGGACCAGGTGCTGCGCGTGCTGGGGCGCAACCACCGGTTCGACCCGGACGATACGGGCGCCACCTTCATCTGGGACACCGTGGAAAATGCCCAACTGGTGGACACCATTTTCACTTCGATGACCATTTTTCTGGGGGCGATTGCGGTGGTGACGCTGACGCTGGGAGGCGTCGGGGTGATGAACATCATGCTGGTGACGGTGGCCGAGCGGACTCACGAAATCGGGCTGCGCAAGGCCGTGGGCGCCACTCGTCGCCGCATCCTGGCGGATTTCCTGCTGGAAGGCATTCTGCTGGCGGGCTTGAGCGGCCTCGCCGGCTGGTTCGGCGCGTATGGCCTCGCCGCCGCCGTGAATCGGCTCCCCAAGCAGGAAATGTTCGGCGGACTGCCGGTGAGCGGGACCACCACGGCGATCGCCTTCGCGGCGCTGGGCATCGTGGCGGTAGCTTCGGCGCTTTGGCCCGCATGGCGCGCGGCCAGCCTGACGCCGGTGGAGGCATTGCGCTATGAGCGTTAGCTCCATCTTCCGCGAAGCCGGCCAAGCCCTGCGGTTCAACCGGCGGCGCGGCATCCTCACCACTACCAGCCTGGCCTGGGGAGTGGCCTGCTTCGTCATCCTGTACTCGTACGGCGAAGGGTTCCACCTGGCTCTGCGGACGGCGTTTATGCAGGTGGGGTCGGACCTCATCCTGATGTACGGCGGCCAGACCTCGACGGAGGCGGGTGGCGAGCGCGCCGGCCGCAGGGTCCGCGTGGAACGCACGGACGTGGACGCCATCCGCGAAGCGGTCCCCATGGTGGCGGCGATATCGCCGGAAATGATGATGGGCGGGATGACCGTGGTGCGCGGCTATCGTTCCCAAACCACGATGGTGCGCGCCGTCAACGTGGCCTACGGGCGCATCCGCAACGAGTCCATGGACACGGGCCGGTGGCTGGTGCCCGAGGATGAAACCGGGAAGCAGCGTGTGGCGGTGCTGGGCGGCAATGCCGCCAGGAAACTGTTCGGCGAAATCCCGCCGGAAGGCGAAGAGATCGCCATCAACGGCCTGCGCTTCACCGTGATCGGGGTCTTGCGGACCAAGACTCAGGTTGCCAATTACAACACGCCGGACAACGAGTGCGCCTTCATCCCCTACGAGACGGCGTCGCTGTATCGCGATTTGAAATACCCCGACGACATTGTGTGGATGCCGGTCAACCCGGTCTTCCGCGAGCAGGCGGTGAGGCAGGTGAGGGAGACGATGGCCCGCCTACACAACTATTCGCCCAACGACGAGCGCGCCGTGCACACGGTTGTTTTTAACGAGTACATACGGCTGGTGGACACCATGGGGATCGCGCTGCGCGTGCTGCTGGGCTTCATCGGCACGCTGACGCTGGCCATCGGCGGAGTGGGGCTGGCCAACATCATGCTGGTCTCCGTGACGCAGCGGACGCGCGAGATCGGCATGTTGAAATCCATCGGAGCGACGCGCCGCGCCATCCTGGCGCAATTCCTGCTGGAGGCGGTGGCGATTGTGACGGTGGGCGGCATCATCGGCGTGGCGGCGGGCTGGGCGGTGACGGCCGTGCTGGGAAGCCTGCCGCTGCTGGGGCCGCTGTTCCACCAGACCAGCGGGGCGGGCGACATCCACCTGCGGATCTCGACGTTCGCGGTGATCACCTCGACGGCGTTGTTGGAGGGCATTGGCTTGATCGCCGGATTGCTGCCCGCCATCAAAGCCGCGCGCCTGGATCCCATCGAGGCGTTGCGCTACGAGTAGCTAAATACTCCGCCAGCGTTGGGCTGGCAAGACTTCACCCGAGCCGAGATGCAAAGGCTGCACTGGGGATGCAAAATTTGCAGGGCAACAATCTGCGAATGCCGCGGCCAAGCGGGTCTCGCAGCCGCCCGATTCCTTCAAGCCCGGCATGCAAGTCATGTTCAGCTCCGAGTGCACGGGGAGTGCCTTCCTCAAGTTTCACCGACTCGGAATGGTGAATGAAGTGCAGAGAGTAGCTGGAGAATCGCCACTGCGCTTCGAACTGCATCCAGAGCGGCAGGCCTCTTCCAATTTCCGCAACGGCGGATCGGAGGCGGAGGACAGTCACAACATTTGAGGAGAAAAATCATGTACAAAAACGTGTTGATCGTATCGGTAGCGGGTCTGGCTTTGGTCCTGCCCGCTTTGGCGTCGGATCGCGATGACGATATTGGGCGCATTCAAAAAGCGACCCAGGTCTTCCACGAGATCATGACCACGCCCGACAAGGGCATTCCCCGCGACCTGCTGGAAAAGGCGAAATGCGTTGCCATCATTCCAGGGGAGGAGAAGCTCGCCTTCATATTCGGAGGCAATTACGGCAAGGGACTGGCGACCTGCCGCACTGGCAATGGCTGGAGCGCTCCGATGTTCGTGGCTGTCGGGGGCGGGAGCGTCGGTTTCCAGATTGGCGGCTCTTTCACCGACGTGGTGATGCTGTTTATGAACGACCATGCCTTGCAAAGCCTGATGGGCGACAAATTCAAGATCGGCGCGGACGCCACCGTGGCGGCCGGTCCCGTGGGGAGACAGGCAACCGCCGGCACGGACGTCAGGCTCAACGCGGAGATCCTCAGCTATTCGCGCAGCAAAGGGGTTTTTGCCGGGGTCAGCGTGAATGGCGCCGTGGTGCAGGCCGACCACAGCGGAGATAAAGCCATGTACGGCCGCGATGTCACTCACCGGGAAATCCTGGACGGCAAGATTGCGGTTCCCGAGTCGGCGCAAAGACTGGTAGCGGATCTTGGCAGGTACCCCGCACAGCGTTGAACCCCGCGGACATCGGCATGGCGATGGCGCCGGAGTTTCCCACCCGCCCCGGCGCCGGTGCAAGTGAGCGGTATCCTTAGGTACAGAGGGGAACTATGCCCGATTCGCCGCGAGTGCCGCCACCGGCTCCGAAACGCATCGGTATGGCCGCCGATCATGGCGGATTCGAGTTGAAGGAGTATCTGGCGGGCAAGCTGCGCGAGGCTCGCTATGAAGTGGTCGACTTTGGCGACAGCCAGCCGAAGCCGGACGACGACTATCCGGATTTTGTCGTCCCCCTGGCCCGTGCGGTCGCTAGCGGCGAGGTGCATCGCGGCGTAGCCATCTGCGGCAGCGGCGTGGGCGCGTGCATCGCCGCCAACAAGGTGCCGGGCGTGCGGGCGTGCCTGATCCACGAATGTTTTTCGGCGCGCCAGGGTGTCGAGGACGACCACATGAACACCATCTGCCTGGGCGGCCGCGTGGTGGGGAATGCGCTCGCCTGGGAGTTGGTCGAAATGTTCCTCCAGGCCCGGTTCAGTGGCGCCGCGCGTCACCGGCGCCGTCTGGCCAAAGTAGCAAAGCTGGAATCGAGGGACGCGCAATCATGAGTAAACCAGCCCGTGCCAGCCACCCCATGTACAGTCTCCTGCCCAGGGAAATCGAAGGGTTCGATTCCCTGGCGGAACTCGCCCTGGATATGCGCTGGTCGTGGAATCACGCCACCGACGAAGTGTGGCGGCAGCTTGATCCCGGCCTGTGGGAGATCACCCATAACCCCTGGGTGGTGCTGCAGACGGCCTCGCGCGACCGGATCGAGAGCGTGTTGGGCGATCCGGTTTTCCGCAAGAACGTGGATGGCCTGGTGGAAGCCAGCCGGCAGGCGGCGGAAGCGCCCGCGTGGTTTCAGAGGAATCATGCGGAGGCTCCACTGACCTGCGCCGCGTATTTCAGCATGGAGTTTATGTTGAGCGAAGCTCTGCCCATCTACTCGGGTGGGCTGGGGAATGTGGCCGGCGATCAGCTCAAAGCCGCCAGCGATCTGGGCGTGCCGGTGGCCGGCGTGGGACTGCTCTACCAGCAGGGCTATTTTCGCCAGGCGATCGACAAGAACGGGGAGCAGCAGGCCCTCTACCCGTATAACGATCCGGGGCAGTTGCCGATCGCGCCCTTGCGCCAGCCCAACGGGGAGTGGCTGCGGTTGGAAATCGCGCTGCCTGGATACTCGGTCTGGCTGCGCGCCTGGCAGGTGAAGGTCGGCAGGGTGAAGCTGTACCTGCTGGATAGCAATGACGCGGCCAACTTTCCCGTTCATCGCGGGATTACCAGCGAGCTCTATGGGGGCGGGCCGGAATTGCGCCTCAAGCAGGAAATGCTGCTGGGGATCGGCGGATGGCGGCTGCTCCACGCGCTGGGGCTCCAACCGGAGGTCTGTCACCTGAATGAAGGGCACGCGGCGTTCGCCGTGCTGGAGCGCGCGCGGACCTTCATGGAAGAGACCGGCCAGCCCTTCGAAGTGGCGCTGGCCGCAACCCGAGCCGGCAATCTCTTCACCACCCACACGGCGGTGGCCGCCGGTTTCGACCGTTTCACTCCGGCCCTCATCGAGCAATACCTGGGCGGGTATGCCGAAAAGAAGCTGGGCATTGCGCTTCACGATTTGCTGGCGCTGGGCCGGCGGAACGCGGAGGACTCGTCGGAGCCTTTCAACATGGCGTATCTGGCAATCCGGGGGAGCGGGGCGGTGAATGGTGTGAGCCGCCTGCACGGGAAAGTCAGCCGGCGTCTCTTTCTGCCTCTGTTTCCGCGCTGGCCGGAAGACGAAATCCCGATCGGGCACGTGACCAACGGAGTCCACATGCCGACCTGGGACTCGGCTCCGGCCGACGATCTTTGGATGGAAAGCTGTGGGAAGGACCGCTGGATGGGGACGACGGAGACCCTGGACCAGGACATTCGGCGGATCTCCGACGCCAGGCTCTGGCAATTTCGCGCCGCCGCCAGCAAGTCTCTGGTGGAGTATGCTCGCGAACGGTTGTCCCGGGACCTGGACGCGGCAGGCGCGCCGCCCGAGGAGGTGGAAGCCGCGAAGCATCTCTTCGATCCCAACGCCCTGACGCTGGGCTTTGCGCGCCGCTTCGCGACCTACAAGCGGCCTAACCTGCTGCTGCACGACCCGCGGCGGCTGCTTCGTCTCTTGTCCAATTCCGAGCGCCCGGTGCAACTCATCATCGCCGGCAAAGCGCATCCGGCGGACCAGGCTGGACAGGCCCTGATTCGGCAATGGATACATTTCATCCGGCGGCCCGAGACGCGCCCGCACGCGATTTTTCTCAGCGACTATGACATGCTTTTGACCGAGCACCTGGTGCAGGGCGTGGATGTCTGGATCAACACGCCACGGCGGCCCTGGGAAGCCAGCGGGACCAGCGGCATGAAGGTACTGGTCAACGGAGGCATCAATCTATCCGAATTGGATGGCTGGTGGGCGGAAGCGTACACGCCTGAAGTCGGGTGGGCCTTGGGGGATGGCCAGGAACATGGCGACGACCCGGCCTGGGACGCCGCCGAGGCCGAAGCGCTCTACGACCTGCTGGAACGGGAAGTGATTCCCGAGTTCTATGCCCGCGACGGGGCGGGCATCCCCACGGCTTGGGTGGCGCGGATGCGGAACAGCATGGCGAGCCTGACACCGCGCTTTTCCGCGGAGCGCGCCGTGCGCCAATACACCGAGCAACACTACCTGCCGGCGGCAGCCGCCTACCGCGATCGCGCGGCGAACAAAGGCGCGGTGGGCAGCCAGGTGGCCGACTGGCGGCATGCGGTGGGAAAGGAGTGGCCAGCCCTGCGTTTCGGTGAAGTGAAGGTAGAGACCGGCGAGGAGCAGCACGTGTTTGAGGTTCAGGTCTATCTCGACGATCTCGACCCGAATGCGGCGCGAGTAGAGATTTATGCCGATGGAATCGACGGCGGCGGCCCCGTGCGGCAAGAGATGGAGCGCGTTCACCAACTGGCAGGCGCGCCGGGAGGCTACTTGTATCGCGCACGGGTGCCCGCGACACGCCCGGCTACCGACTATACGGCGCGCGTGACGCCGCAACATGCGGGCGTTGCCGTTCCCCTGGAAGCCCCTGGAATCCTGTGGCAGCGTTGATCCGGCTTCGAATGGAGGACCGATATGGAAACTCAACGCTATGAAATCGGCATGGTCGGCCTGGGCGTGATGGGCCGGAATCTGCTGCTGAACATGGCCGGCCACGGTTTCCCGGTGGCGGGGTATGACAAGGATCCCGGCCAGATCGAGGCGCTACGGAAGGAATCGCCTGAAAGCGGCATCCGCGCCGTGGCCAACATCCAGGAGTTCATCGGACTGCTGCGCCAGCCGCGCGCGGTCATGATGCTGGTGCCCGCCGGCCCGCCCGTGGATTCCGTGATCGCCGATCTGTTGCCGCACCTCGAACGGGGCGATCTCATCATCGACGCCGGCAACTCCTACTTCAAGGATACGAACCTGCGCGCGCGTAACCTGGCCGGGAAGGGCATTCAATTTCTCGGCGTAGGGGTGTCTGGCGGCGAGGAGGGCGCCCGCCACGGCCCGAGCATCATGCCCGGGGGACCTAAAGAGGCCTACGAGCGGGTCCGCCCGCTGCTGGAGGCCGTCGCCGCCCGGGCCGGCGGAGATCCGTGCGTGGCTTACCTCGGCCCCGGATCGGCCGGGCATTTCGTCAAGACGGTCCACAACGGCATCGAGTACGCCATGATGCAGCTTCTGGCCGAGACATACGACCTGATGAAACGCGGCCTGGGCTTGCGCGACGACGAACTGCGCAACGTGTACGGCGCCTGGAATCAAGGGGAACTCAACGGCTACCTGGTGGAGATCACCAGCCGCATCTTCGGCAAGGTCGACAAGGCGACGGGCAAGCGGTTGATCGATGAAATCCTGGACGTGGCGAAACAGAAAGGCACCGGCATGTGGACCTCGCAAAGCGCGATGGAACTCCAGGTGCCTATCCCGACGATCGACCTCGCGGTCGCGATGCGGGATTTGTCAGTGTTTGAAAAGCAACGCGAGACGGCCGGCGAAATCTACCAACGGCCCACCCCGGTGTTTGGCGGCGGCCGCAAACACTTCCTCGATCGACTGGGGCATGCGCTGTATGTCGCGGTGATCGCCGCATACGCACAGGGCATGGCAGTTTTGGCGGCAGCGTCGGACAAGTATGGGTACGGCCTCGATCTCGAAACCGTGGCGCGCATCTGGCGGGGCGGCTGCATTATCCGCACAGCCTTGCTGGAGGACGTCCGGTTGGCATATCGCAACCAGCCCGGCCTGCCGAATCTGCTGCTGGCGCCGGAGCTGTCGAAAAAGGTCATGGCCAACCAGGAGCATTTGCGCCGCGTCGTCCGCGCTGGAATCGAGCTGGGTTTGCCCGTACCCTGTTTCATGGCGGCGCTGGGCTACTTCGACGGCTACCGTAGCGCCTGGCTGCCGGCCAACCTGATCCAGGCCCAGCGCGACTACTTTGGCGCGCACACCTACGAGCGCCTCGACGTCAAAGGCACATTTCACACGGACTGGACGAAGGGTTGAGCGCCATGAAAACGAACGACCAGCTCGGACCAAACATATTCGTCATCTTCGGCGGAGCGGGCGACCTGACCTGGCGGAAATTGATGCCGGCCCTGTTCGACCTCTCCCAGAGCCATAGCATTCCAGTTCATTTCTCGATTATCGCCGTGGACCGCGTCCAACTCGGCGAAAACGCCCTGCGCACGCGTCTACATGAGGGAGTCCGGAAGTTCGCCCGCAGCGGGAGGACCGCCGACGCCGGGTGGAACGAGTTCTCCCGGCATATCCACTACTTGCAGGGCGATTTCAAGAGCAACGCGACTTACCAGGAACTCAGCGACCAATGCGTAGGCCTGGAAAAAGAGTGGGGATCGAAGGCCCAACGCATTTTCTACATGGCCACGCCGCCCTCCCTGTTTGGCGAAATCCCTTCCTTCCTAAACTACGCCGGCCTGGCGGCCGACCCGGAGCGGTCGCGAATCGTCATCGAGAAACCCATTGGGTACGACCTGGAGTCGGCACTCGCGCTCGACCGCGCACTTGCCAGCCGTTTTCACGAATCTCAAATTTTCCGCATCGACCATTACCTGGGCAAAGAGACGGTACAGAACATACTGGCGTTCCGTTTTGCCAATCCGCTGTTCGAGCCGATCTGGAACCGGCGCTATGTGGACTACGTCACGATTACCGTCGCCGAAGAGGTGGGCGTGGAACATCGCGGCGGCTATTACGACGGGGCCGGTGCACTGCGCGACATGGTGCAGAATCACCTGTTGCAACTGCTCTGTCTGGTGGCCATGGAGCCGATGGTCTCCTTCGAGGCGGACGAGATTCGCAACAAGAAAGTCGATGTGCTGCACGCGATTCGGCCTATTCCGTACGACGCGGTGAATCAAGCCACGGTTCGCGGGCAGTACGGCGACGGTTGGATCGGCGGCAAGAAAGTGCGCGCTTATCGCAAAGAAGACGGCGTACCGCCCGATTCACAGACGGAGACGTTTGCGGCGTTGCGGCTGTTCGTGGACAACTGGCGCTGGCAAGATGTGCCATTCTATCTGCGCACTGGCAAACGCCTGCCCCGCCAGGTTTCGGAAATCGCCATCCAGTTCCGGGCGGTTCCTCATCAGGCGTTTCCACCTGAGGCGACTCTCGATTGGCAGCCGGCGCGCCTCGTCATGTCGATTCAGCCCGACGAAGGCATCGTACTGCGCTTTCAGGCAAAACACCCTGGACCGAAGATGGTGTTGCAGCCGGTGGACATGCAATTCAGCTATCGCGAGAGCTTCGCCACGCGATCCGCGGAGGCCTACGTGACGTTGCTCTGGGATGTGATCGGCAACGATGCCACGTTGTTCATGCGCGCCGACCAGGTCGAAGCCGCATGGCGGCTGTTAATGCCGGTGCTGGAGGCGTGGAAGGCGAGTCCCCCCAGCGACTTCCCCAATTACGCCGGCGGCACTTGGGGGCCGAACGCCACCCAAGGCCTGCTCGTTCATCCAGGACACAGTTGGCCGCTCCCCATGGAGTTGGCCGGACGCCGCACAGGAGAGAACTCATGACCCGGCACAATATTCCGATCGGCAGGATACTGGGAATCCCAATTGCATTGGATTATTCCTGGTTCCTGATCTTTGGGCTGCTCACCTGGATGCTGGCGGGCAGTTACTATCCCATGGAGTTTAAGAACTGGCCGCCGCTACTGTACTGGTTCATGGGCGCCACCACAGCGATCATGCTCTTTGTGAGCGTGCTCCTGCACGAACTGGGACATTCGGTAATCGCTCTGCGGTTTAAGGTGCCGGTGCGCAGCATCACGCTGTTCATCTTTGGCGGCGTGGCTCAGATTGGCGCGGAACCGCCGAGCGCCAAGGCGGAGTTCCTGATCGCCATCGCCGGACCGATCGTGAGCCTGGCTCTGGCGGCGTTGTTTACGGTGTTGAAGCCCGCGGTTGCTGCCGTCGAGCCCTTGTGGGGTTTGGTGAAGTACCTGGCTTACATCAACTTCGCGCTGGTGCTTTTCAATTTGATTCCAGGCTTTCCGCTGGATGGCGGCCGTGTGTTTCGTGCCGCCGTTTGGGCTGCCACGAAGGACATGCGCCGGGCCACGCTCATCGCCGCCAACACGGGGCGGTTCTTTGGTTTCGCGTTCATCTTCCTCGGCGTCTGGCAGATGCTCGGGGGAAACTTCGGCAACGGGCTATGGATCGCCTTCATCGGCTGGTTTCTCGACAATGCCGCCTCGGCGCAGGTGCATCAAGTGGTATTTCAGGGTCTGCTGGCGGGTCACACGGTTTCGCAGGCCATGAGCAGTCACTGTGCATCCATCCCGGCGGACCTGACGTTGCAGCAACTCGTGGATGAACACATTCTGGGCGCCGGCCGCCGCTGCTTCCTCGTCCAGCGCGGAGCGAATGCCGTTGGCCTGATGACCCTGCACCGGATCAAGGAAGTGCCACGGCCGGACTGGGCAACGACAAGTGCGGCCGAGGTCATGCTTCCCCTGGAGCAATCGAAACGCACGGACCCTGGCAGCGGACTATGGACTGCCCTCCAACAGATGGACCGCGACGGAGTCAACCAGCTCCCGGTGATGACCGGCAGCCAGGTGGTCGGCATGTTGAGCCGGGAGGACGTCATCGCTTTTCTGCGCACGGTGCAGGAACTGGGGGCCTGAGAATGCCGATCACCGCATTGTTTCTGGATATCGGGGGTGTCCTGCTCACCAACGGGTGGGATCACAATGCCCGCGAGCTTGCTGCGAAGACCTTCGATCTGGACTTGGCCGAGATGGAGGACCGGCATCACCTGACCTTCGACACCTACGAGGAGGGAAAGCTCACGCTGGAAGAGTATTTAGGCCGGGTGGTCTTCTACCAAAAGCGGCCGTTCACCCGGGATCGGTTTCGGCGCTTCATGTTCGCCCAATCGAAACCTTACCCCGAGATGATCGAGCTGATCGCCCGGCTCAAGATCCGGCACGGGCTGAAGATCGCCGTGGTCAGCAACGAAGCGCGCGAACTGAATGCGCATCGGATTCGGAAGTTCAAGCTGGCGGGGTTTGTGGATTCTTTTGTTTCCTCCTGCTTCGTTCATGTGCGCAAGCCCGACGCGGAGATCTTCCGGCTGGCGCTGGATATCGTCCAGACGCCGGCCCGGCAAGTGGTCTATATCGAGAACACCCCGATGTTCGTCCAGATCGCGGAAGGGTTGGGGATTCGGAGCATTCTTCACACGGATTACAAGTCCACCTGCGCGAAACTGGCTTCGTTGGGATTGGAGAATGCAGACGTCACATAATAGCGTCGCCCGCAAGCGGGCAATGGGCAAGCTAAAGCATGCCCCACCAAGTGGGGCATGCTTTAGCTTGCCCGTTCTTTCACGGCTTCTGGCGGGAGCCATGGGGCAGGTTGTCTCGTGACAGCGCCCGACCCATGCATCCTGACGATCAACGGCGGGTCGTCGAGCATCAAGTTCGCGCTGTATCGGATTGGAGAGCCGCTGAAGCGAACCCTTCATGGAACGGTGGATCGCATCGGCATGAGCGGGACGAATCTGACGTTCGACGACGCGGCCACGAACCGGCAGGACAGCCGCAGCCTCGACGCTTCCGACCACAAGTCGGCGGCGACTTTTCTGATGGATTGGCTGGAAGAGCAGCATGGTTTCGACGCGGTGCGGGCTGTGGGGCACCGCGTGGTCCACGGCATGCATCACACCGCGCCCGAGCTGGTCACCCAGGAATTGTTGGATGAACTCAATCGCATCAGCCCGTATGACCCGGACCATCTGCCCAGCGAGATCGAACTGATCGAGACGTTCCGCCAGCGTCATCCGAAACTGCCCCAGGTGGCCTGTTTCGACACGGCGTTTCACCGCACCATGCCGCGGGTTGCCAAGCTGCTTCCCATCCCGCGCCGCTACTACGCGCAGGGTGTCGAGCGCTACGGTTTCCACGGTTTATCCTATGCCTACCTGATGGAAGAACTTGCGCGCCTGGGCGACCCGGCGGCCACCACTGGCCGCGTCATCCTCGCGCATCTGGGCAACGGCGCAAGCCTGGCCGCCGTGCGCGACGGCCAGAGCATCGACACCAGCATGGGCTTCACTCCCACGGCGGGATTGGTGATGAGCACCCGCTCCGGAGATTTGGACCCTGGTCTGGCGCCGTACCTGGCGCGAACCGGCCACATGACCACGGAACAGTTTTACGCAATGGTCAACCACCGCTCCGGCCTGCTCGGGGTTTCGGAAACCAGCTCCGACATGCGGGACCTGCTCGCGCGGGAAGCCCATGATATCCGGGCCGCGGAAGCCGTGGCGCTGTTCTGTTACCAGGCGAAAAAGTGGATCGGCTCGTTCGCCGCCGCGCTGGGCGGCTTGGATACGCTGGTGTTCGCGGGAGGCATCGGCGAACATGCGCCGCCGGTCCGCGCGCGCATCTGCGATGGACTGGGCTTCCTCGGCATCGAACTCGACGAGCCGCGCAATGCCGGCAATGCGGCAGTCATTTCCACCGGCGCCAGCCGCGTCGCGGTTCGCGTCATTCCGACGGACGAAGATCTGATGATTGCGCGCTCGGTGCGGGGCATTCTCGAAACCGAGGCGGTGAATGAACCATGAAAACCAACACACTCACTCCGGAACTGCTCCACAAGATGGACGCCTACTGGCGTGCCGCCAACTATCTGTCGGTTGGGCAGATTTATCTCTATGACAATCCGCTGCTGAAGCGGCCGCTGACTCTGGCGGATGTGAAGCACATGCTGCTGGGACACTGGGGCACCACCCCCGGGCAGAACTTCATTTACGCGCACTTGAACCGGGTCATCAAGAAATACGACCTCGACATGATTTACGTCTCCGGTCCCGGACACGGCGGCCCGGCGGTGGTGGGCAACACGTACCTGGAGGGCACCTACAGCGAGATCTATCCGGACATCAGCCAGGATGAGGCTGGGCTGCGGAAGCTGTTTCTTCAGTTTTCGTTTCCGGGAGGGATTCCCAGCCACGCATCGCCGGAGTGCCCGGGTTCGATCCATGAGGGCGGCGAGTTGGGTTACTCGCTCAGCCACTCGTTCGGGGCGGTGTTCGACAACCCCGGCCTGCTGGTCGCGTGCGTGGTGGGCGATGGCGAGGCGGAAACCGGACCGCTGGCCACGGCGTGGCATTCCAACAAGTTTCTGGACCCGGCCACGGACGGCGCGGTGCTGCCCATCCTGCACCTCAACGGCTACAAGATTTCCAACCCGACCGTTCTGGCGCGCATCACGCGCGAGGAATTGGAAGAGTTGCTCCGCGGCTACGGGTGGACGCCCTACTTCGTCGAGGGTCACGAGCCCGCCCCGATGCATGAAGCCATGGCTGCGACGCTCGACAC
>JBAWDI010000163.1:0-2411 GCA_049590695.1 Bryobacteraceae bacterium | reverse complement strand
ATCCAGCCGTTTATGAGTTGGAACGGCCCGGACGCCAACGAAAGGAAGGCCAGGATCGTCCAGGATCTCGACCGGCTCGCGGCCAATGGCGTCTTCATGGTGAACATGTCGCCGGGGCGCGGCGCGCCGGAGTACCTTTCGCCGGAGCACATGGCGCAGGTGAAGTTCGTGGTCGCGGAGGCCAAGAAGCGCGGGATGAAGTTGTGGATCCAGGACGAATGCGACTACCCCAGCGGGTTTGCCGGCGGCCTGATGATCAAGAAATACCCGCAACTTTGCATGCAGGGCATCGTGGTCGATATCCACATCCGCGTCGCGCCCGGCCAGAGGTTCTCGATGCCGGTGCCGCCGGACACTCTGGGAATCATGGCACTGGAGACCACCCGAGACCAGGAATTACGCAACGTGATTCAGATTCCGATTCCCGCGGACGGCCAGCTCAAATATATCGTGCCGGCCGAAGGCACCACCCCGAATGAGCCGCATTACGACTGGGAGCTGGTCTTTGTGCGGCACATTTACATCAGCTCGCCGACACGGGCGAGCAATCGCGAGGACGGCACGCGAGCCAAGGACGGCCTCTACTCGCTCATCGACTACCTGGATCCAAACGCCACGCGCGCGTTCATCAATGTCACGCACGAAACCTACAGGCAGGCGGTCGGGGATGAGTTCGGCAAAACCGTTCTGGGATTCTTTGGCGATGAACCGGATTATTCCATCAACGGCACGCCCTGGACGCCCAATCTGCTGGAGGAGTTTCAGACGCAAAAAGGTTACGATCTGAAGCCCTACATCCCGCAGTTCTTCGCGGGCAAACTGACGGATGAGGCGCAGCGGGCCAAAGCCGACTACTGGGACGTTTGGAGCGGCATTTTCCGAAACAGCTTTTTCGGAGAGCAGGCCGCCTGGTGCGCCAAGTACAACGTGGAATACCTGGTGCACCTGAACCACGAAGAGACCATGATGGCCCTGGTGCGCAGCGAAGGCGATTACTTCCGCGACAACCGCTACGTGGAAGTGCCCGGAATCGACAACCTGAGCCAGCTTGTGCCCAGCGCCATCCACACGCCGGACGGGACGTGGCGGATCAACAACAACTTTCCCAAGATCGCGTCTTCGGCGGCGCACCTGTTCGGCAAGCCCAAGGTCTGGACCGAGTCGGCCGGCGGACCGGGCATTGACGGCAAGTTCCAGTTGGATTTTCAAATGGTGAGGGGAGTGACCGAGTTGCAGATCCGCGTCCCGGGCGGGCGCGGCTTCAACGGGGAGACATCCGCGACGCCGCCACAGGGTTCCATGATCGCGTGGTACGCCAACCGGGGCGGCTATCTGATGGGCATCGGACGCCCGGCGGCGCAGGTGGGCCTGTACCATCCCGCCAACAGCATGTGGATGGGCGACGATGAGGCCGACCGCAGCACCACCAAGCTGGGCTGGCAGTTGTACGAACACCAGGTGGAGTGGGATTACTTCGACGAGCAGTCGCTCAGCTCGGTGGCCACTATCGCGGACGGCGGCTTTAAGGATCTCAGCGGGCAGGTTTTCCGGGCCATCGTGGTTCCGTCCTCGGTGGTGATCACGCGGACCGGTCTGGAGCGTTTTAAGGCCTTCGTCAAAGCGGGCGGCAAGGTGATTTTCGTGGGCGAGACGCCCAAGATAGTGGTGGACAAGACGTTCCTGAATTCCAAGGACGTGCCCGACCTGAGCTTCGCGACGCTGATCGAGCCTTCGGGCGACATCACGGCGCGCGTGCTCGCCGCGCTGCCCAAGCCGGATGTGAAGCTGGACGCCGAGTTTCCGCGATTGACCTACGCGCACCGGACCTGGAGCGACGCCGACATGTACCTCTTCTTCAATGAGAGCAACAAGGAAGAATCGCGCGTCGCAACCATCGCCGGGCACGGCCAGGCGCAAGTGTGGGACCTGGGCACGGGCGAGATTTACCCCATCGCGGGCGCGACTGCCGAGAACGATTCCGTGCGCGTTCCGCTGCTGCTGGAACCGTATGAGACGAAGGTCATAGTAGTCGGGCCGCTGCCCAGCGGGGTGGGCGCTCCGGAGCCGGCTTTGGTACCCGGCACTACCGTGGCGGAACTGGACGGAGACTGGTCGCTGGACCTGAACGGCAAGCAGTTGAGCACGCCTCTGAAATCGTGGCAGGATCTGGGCACGCCATCGTTTGCGGGTCCGGCCACGTATCGCAAGCAGTTCACCGCTCCCACGGCGCCCGCGGGAAAGCGGCTGTTTCTGGAAATCGCCGATGTGCGCGACTATGCCAAGGTCAAGTTGAACGGGAAGGACCTGGAAGCGCACGCCTGGCAACCGTATCGCTGGGACATCACTAACGCTTTGAAACCCGGCTCGAACGATCTGGAGATACAAGTGTACGCGGAGGGCGGAGGGCGGGG
>JBAWDI010000162.1:0-3095 GCA_049590695.1 Bryobacteraceae bacterium | reverse complement strand
GCGTTGAGCCTGGCTCGCCCCCGCTCCAGACCCGCCGAAGTGCTGCCAGTTGCCGGCTGCCGCGCGATTGCCCTGCGGCGCCAACGATCGCCCGCCCGGGGTGCCGCGCTGCGCGCCATTAGCGCCCACGCTTGCGCGGCTCGCGATGTTCGCACGCCCGCCGGCTAACCCTCCACCCGCACTGCCGTAACGGGAGGCCAGCGCTCGATTGGGGTATGCCACCCCCATCCGATGCACCGGATTGTGTGCCCAGATCCCCCGGCCGCCAAACCCGCCGCCATAAAGGCCATGGAAGCCATAGTGGTTGAAAAAGTAGTAGTTCTCAAAAATCGAGCAGTTGAACCAGTTCGGCCCCCAGCCCCAACCGCCCCATCCCAGACCGCCGAAGAAGCCTCCGATGTAGATCCCCGGGCCGAACCCATAACCATAACCGTAGTAATCCGGGTAGTCTAGCGGCGGATAGTAGCCATAAGCGGGCGGCCCCCAGATGTACTCGGGGTCGTACTGCGGCACGTAGACCACCTGCGGGTTCGCCGGTTGAATATCAATGGCACTCTGATCCCCTTGCGTCTCGGTCGTGACAGTCTCCTGAGGGCTCGAATTCAGTTTGCCCGCCGCCTTGGCCTGGGCGCGCATCCTCTGCACGGCATTCATGACGTCGGCCTGTTGGGCCAGAAATGCGTTGCCCAGGTCGGTCGTCCAGCGAATGTTCGAACTCAATAGGTTGATGACATCCGGAAAGGCCACCAGCGCCTGGATACTCGGGTCCCAATTCTGCTCGCGCGCGGCAGCCATCAGTTGCTGGCCCTGCAGGTTTCGATTTTGTTGCAGCCACTGTGGCGCTTCGGCCACCTCCAGCGGATAGGTGGCGGCCACCAGCACCTGGCTGAGTAGCGCGTCGGGATAGAGCGCGACGGGCGCCACCAGTGTGTCCAATTGATCTGGCGAGAGCGCTTGTGCCGGAGGCGAAGGTGGCGCGGATGGCGTCGGATCCTGCGCCAGGAGCACGCCGGCCGGAAACACCAACAGGAGCAGGACGCAAACCATGCCGAGCGCCTGCCGAACAACCAGGTGGAGCCGTCGAGACTTCATTCTTCTACCTCCGTTACCGCCGTGCCGATGTCCCCAGACACGCGCCTCGGTTTTGCAGGTGCACGTTCCAGACCAAACCTCAAGTGCTTGCCGGCCAGCCACTTAACCCTATTGCCCAGCCGGGGATGAATGGCTGAAAACCACCACCTCTGCTGGATTCTGGCCAGTCCGCCACTTCCTTAGTCGCGCCCCCGGGCAGGACGTGGACCGGACCGCGGCAACGTAGTACTCTATTTGGAGACACCCATGATGTCGGACCATAGCGAGCCGCTGCCTGTTCTACCACCCCGCGTCCAACGGTGGCGGAAGCCCGCCTGCGCGGTTCTTCTCGCGGCTTACTTCTTCCTGGTCTCATGGGACGGCCTGAAGGCGCCCTTTGCGGTCGACGAAATAGCGGCCATCTGGTGGTTCTGGCATCCCTCGCCCTGGCGGTTGCTGTCTTCCCAATTCATGCTCTGGCATGGCTATCTCCGGCCGATGGGAGGACTGTTCTATGTGCCCATCTTTGTGACGTTCGGCCTGAACCCCGTGCCCTACCACGTAGTCTTGCTGCTGCTGCTGCTGGCCGGCGCGTACCTGATGTACCGCTTCGCGCGCGTGCTGGGCTTGGGAGAGCTGCCGGCCGCGATTGTGGCGCTGATCGCCTGCTATCACGGCGGCCTGAGCAACCTGTACTTTAACAGCGTTTTCGTGTTTGACGTGCTCTGCGGCATCTTCTACTTCGGCGCGTTCGCTTATTATGCGCGCATACGCTCATCCGGCAGTTTGTTAAGCCGGGGCCAGACGGCGGCATTCCTGGGGCTCTACCTCTGTGCCCTCAACTCCAAGGAAATGGCGGTCACCATGCCCGCCGTTCTTCTGGCCTATGAATGGCTTTTTCACGCGCCGCCGCCCTGGCGGGGGAAATCGCTCGCCCTATGGCTTCGCGGGCCGGGAAGCGTGCTGTGCTGGTCGGCGGCCATGAACCTGGTCTTCATTTACGGGAAAAGGTTCGGACCCGGTGCGCTGATGCAGGCATCGGCGTACAGGCCCGTGATTTCATTGGCGCGGATCGTCGATTTTCAGAAACGGTACATCGGCGACATTTTCTATCACATGCCCCGTTTCGAGTGGCCGGCCACATTGGCGATCTGGCTGGCGGTGACCTATCTGGTCTGGCGGCGCAACCGGCCGGTGCTCCGATTCTGCTGGTTCTACATTCTGCTGACGCCGCTGCCCATCGAATTCCTCGAAGGGCGCGATCAGGCCTGCCTGTACGTCTGCCTGGCCGGTTGGGCGGTGCTGGCGGCGACGCTGTTCACCGACTGGCTGTCCAGCGCCACGCGAATCCTGACCGCTGAACCGCTGTTCCGCCGCCTGCAGCCCAGGCACGCGCGCGCCGTGCTGGCCGCCGCGTGCATGATTCTCTGGGCCCTGGGAAACTGGCGCTTCGAACAGACCGAGGTCGCACCTGCCATACAGTACCTGGGCGGAGAAACCACCGCGGTGCTGGCCGAATTTCGAGCGGCGGACCCGCGCGTCCCCCCGGGCGCCAAAGTGATCTTCCTGGACGACCCATGGCCGGGCAAGAGCTTCGATACCTCGCGCATCGCCGAGTTGTGGTTTCGCGACCGCAAGACGCAGGTTCTGCTCAACCAGATGAGCCATCTTCCGCCGGAAGAGATCGCCAAGGCCGACGCCCTCTTCACCTGGCG
Organism: Bryobacteraceae bacterium; assembly: GCA_049590695.1. Taxonomy (GTDB): domain Bacteria; phylum Acidobacteriota; class Terriglobia; order Bryobacterales; family Bryobacteraceae; genus Fen-178. Next base: position 309 of record JBAWDI010000162.1, on the reverse strand, counting down.
GGATGGGAAACTGATTCGCGTGCGATAGCGAACGCCGAGGTACAGACATGAACCTGTTCACGCCGCTGACGGTGCGCGAGGTCACCTTCCGCAACCGCATCGCCGTCTCGCCCATGTGCCAGTACTCCTCGGTGGACGGGTTGGCCACCGATTGGCACCTGGTCCACCTGGGCAGCCGGGCGGTGGGAGGCGCCGGCCTGGTCATCATGGAAGCCGCCGCCGTGGAGGCGCGCGGGCGCATCTCGCCGGGTGATGCCGGCATCTGGAAGGACGAACACATTGGTCCCCTCAACCGCATCACGCGCTTCC
>JBAWDI010000161.1:0-16438 GCA_049590695.1 Bryobacteraceae bacterium | reverse complement strand
CCCCAGCCCCGCCGCGATGCCGAGCGGGAAAACGGAATGGCGGCATTCATCGGCCGTCTTCGCCCTTGCCCCGTGCTGGATTACAAGTTCGTCGCCCTCGGCCACAACACCGTTCGCGGCGCCGCCGGCGCGGCCGTGCTCAACGCCGAGCTGATGCAATCGGAAGGGATGCTCGACTCATGATCGTCATGAAGTTCGGCGGCACGTCGGTCGAATCGGCCGCCGCCATCGAGCGCGTCGCCGGAATCGTCAAGGCGCGCCGGGAGCGCCGGCCTGTGGTGGTGGTCTCCGCCATGGGCAAGACCACCAACAAGCTGCTGGCCATTGCCGCCGCCGCGATTGCCGGCCTCCGCGAGGAATACATCCGCCAGATCCAGGACCTGCGCGATACCCATTCGCGCGAGGCGCGTCTGGTGACTCCCCTCGACCAGCGCGCCGAGCTCGATCGCACCCTCGACGAGCACTTCCAGGAACTCACCGAGCTGGTGAAGGGCCTGGCGGTGTTGGGCGAGCTGACGCCTCGCTCCATCGACGCCATCTCCAGCTACGGCGAGCGGCTCTCCAGCGTAATCGTGACGCTGGCGTTCCAGCGCTTCGGCATGAACGCCGTGCATCTCGATTCACGCCGGGTGATTGTCACCGACAAGCGCCACACCCAGGCTGCGCCCGATTTCCCCGAGACCTACGCGCGGCTGGCAGCCACCATCCCTCCGCTGGCTCGCCACTCCGTGGTGGTCATGGCCGGATTCATCGGCTCCACCATTGACGGCGTCGCCACCACCCTGGGCCGCGGCGGCTCCGATTTCACGGCTTCGATTGTGGGCGCGGGCATCGGCGCCGAAGAAATCCAGATCTGGACCGACGTGGACGGCATGCTCACCGCCGACCCCACCATCCTCGCCGGCGGCCATCGCGTGAAAACCATTTCCTTCGCGGAAGCCGCCGAGCTGGCCTATTTCGGCGCCAAGGTGCTGCACCCCGCCACGGTCCTGCCCGCCATTCAGAAGAGCATCCCCGTGCTGATCCTGAACTCTCGACGGCCCGAAGTGCCCGGCACGCGCATCATTGCCGAGGCCGTCCCGTGCGCCAACGCGGTCAAGTCCATCGCCTGCAAGCGCAAGATCGCGCTGGTCAACATCCATTCCACCCGCATGCTCATGGCGCACGGCTTCCTGCGCCGCATCTTCGAGGTCTTCGACCGCTTCGAAACGCCGGTCGACATGGTGGCCACCTCCGAGGTCAGCGTCTCGCTCACCATCGACAATCCCGCGCGCCTCTCCGACATCGTGGCCGAGCTCGAGCAGTTCGCCGAGGTCGAGATCGAGAAGGACCAGGTGATTGTCTGCCTGGTGGGCGACAACATCCGCCGTACCCCGGGAGTGGCCCGGCGCGTCTTCAATGCCCTCGACGGCATCAACATCCGCATGATTTCGCAGGGCGCCTCGCTGCTCAACATCAGCCTGGTGGTGGCCGAGGCCGACCTGCTCCGCGCGGTCCCGGCGCTACACCAGGAGTTCTTCACCGAGCTTGATCCGGACGTGTTCGAACGAAGGGAGGCTGCCGATGCCTGAGCTGGCAATCGTAGGTTACGGCAAGATGGGCAAGCTGGTGGAGCAACTCGCCCCCGAGTACGGCTTCGCCGTGGCGCTGAAGCTCGACGAATTCAACAACACGGCCTTTGAAGGTCTCACGCCGGAGAATTTCCGTGGCATCGACGTGGCTATCGATTTTTCCATCCCCTCGGCGGTGCTCGGCAACGTGGAGGGAATCGCGGCGCTGGGCGTCAACCTGGTGATCGGGACCACGGGCTGGCTGGAACACCTGGAAGCCGTCAAGGCCGCCGTGGCCCGGCACGGCATCGGTCTGGTCTGGAGCCCCAACTATTCCGTGGGCGTGAACGCGTTCTTCCACCTGGTGTCGGAGGCCGCCCGCCTGCTTGCCACCCAGCCGGAGTACGGCGCCTGGGCTTGGGAGATCCACCACGCCACCAAAAAGGACGCGCCGTCCGGTACACTCCTAAAGTTGGTGGACGAAATGAAAAAGGTGGGCTATCCGCGCCCGATCGACGTAAGTTCCAACCGTGCCGGCGCGCACCCCGGCACGCACGAAATTGGCTTTGATTCTTCCGCCGATACCATTACGTTGCGGCACACCGCAAGAAGCCGCGAAGGTTTCGCCCGCGGCGCCCTCAAAGCCGCGCGTTGGATACTAGGCAAGAAAGGTTTTCACGAGCTTGTGGGGCAGGATTTCATCCTGCGCGGCGATTGAATCGCCGCGCAGGTTACAAACCTGACCCACAAGCTTTTCAGAGGAGGTGGCACATGTTCACAGGCTGTGGCACCGCGCTGGTAACTCCCTTCCGGCGCGATCTTTCGCTCGATGAAGAGACGCTCCGAGAGTTGATCCGGCGCCAAATCGACGCCGGCATCGACTTCCTGGTTCCCTGCGGCACCACCGGCGAAAGCCCCACGCTCACCCGCGCCGAGCATCTGCGCGTGGTGGGGATCGCGCTCGAAGAGGCGCACGGCAAGGTCCCGGTGCTGGCCGGCGCCAGCGGCTACAACACCAACGAGGTGATCGAGCTGGCCCGCGAGCTGGAGCGCATGGGCGTAGACGGCATCCTCTCGGTGACGCCCTACTACAACAAGCCCACCCAGGAGGGCCTGTACCAGCACTATAAAGCCATCGCCTCCGCGATCCGCCTCCCCATTGTGGTGTACAGCGTGCAAGGCCGCACCGGAGTGAACGTCGAGCCGGCCACCATGGCGCGCCTGGCCTCGATCGAGAACATCGTGGGTGTGAAGGAGGCTTCCGGCAACATCGGGCAGGTGGCCACCATCCTGAACCAGGTCCCTACAACCTTTACCGTGCTCTCGGGTGACGACGCCGTCACCATCCCCGTGATGGCGCTGGGCGGGCGCGGCATCGTCTCAGTGGTCTCGAACCAGATTCCCGGGGAGATGACGCAGCTTGCGCAGGCTTGTCTGCGCGGCGATTTCGAAACCGCGCGCCGCGTCCAGGCCCGCTACCTGCCGCTCATGAACGTCAACTTCGTGGAGTCCAATCCCATTCCAGTGAAAGCCGCGATGGGGCTGATGGGGCTGCTCGAGCCGGTCTACCGCCTGCCGATGACGCCGCCCAGCCCCGCCAACCTGGCGCGCATCGCGAAGGTTCTGGAGGCCGCCGGCCTGTTGAGGAGCGTGCCCCTTGCAAGCTGAAATCGAGCGCCTCTTCGACGTTGCGCCCTCCGTCTACACGGACGAGGATTTTCTCCTGTTCGAGCGGTTCAAATCCGCGCTCAACGAAGGCCGCGTCCGCGCCGCGGAGCCTTGCCCCGAAACCCGCACCGGCTGGCGCGTGAATGCCTGGGTGAAAAAGGGCATCCTGCTGGGCTTCCGCATGGGTGCGGTCGTCGACATGTCCGTCGATTCCGAGCGCCAGCCATTCTTCGACAAGTCCACCTTTCCGGTCAAGCGCTTGACCGTCGAGAGCGGCGTGCGCATTGTGCCCGGCGGCTCCAGCATCCGCGACGGCTGCTATATCGGCCAGGGCGTCGTCTGTATGCCGCCCATGTTCATCAACGTAGGCGCCTGGGTGGACGACGGAACCATGGTGGATTCGCACGCCCTGGTGGGAAGCTGCGCGCAAGTGGGCCGGAACTGCCACATCTCGGCCGCCAGCCAGATCGGCGGCGTGCTGGAGCCGGTGGGCGCCATGCCGGTGATCGTGGAGGACGACGTCCTGGTGGGCGGCAATTGCGGCATCTACGAAGGCACCGTCGTCAAGCGCCGCGCCGTCGTCGGCACCGGGACCATTCTCAATCGCTCCACCCCGGTCTACGACCTGGTGCGCAACATCATCCACCGCGCCACCGGTGACCAGCCGCTTGTGATCCCCGAAGCGGCCGTGGTAGTGGCCGGGTCGCGCGCGCTCCCCAGCGGCCCGGGGAAAGACTGGGGAATCTCGGTCTACACTCCCGTCATCGTGAAGTACCGGGACGCCAGGACCGACACCAAGATCCAGCTCGAAGATCTTCTAAGATAGGTCTTGTATCCCGGATTCCCGCGAGGGCATGGCGCTGATTCGCCGCATCCGCGAAGCGGGATACCGGCTGCCCGTGGTGGTGCTCTCCGGCTGGCCGGCGGATCTGTATGGCGAGCCGGAAGAGCAGATGGTCTCGCGCATTATGGTCAAGCCCGTGGAAATACCGGTGCTGCTGGAGACAATCGAATTGCTTACTTCAGCTTCCGCGCCTTCTCGAAGTCTTCCTTGAGCCGGGCCGTGATCTTGTCCGCTACGTCCGCGCTGGCGCCGTGGAACTTCGCGCCCAGGCTCTCTTCGGTGGTGGACCAGATGACATCCCCGTCTTTGTTCACCAGGCGCACCGCGGCGATGGCTTCGTGGCGCCGCTCGGCCGAATGGTCCGATTCGTTTTCCCCCACGCCGACGCCGGCGGTATCGCCTCGCGAAGTCCGCGTGCTGCCGCCGGTTCGCACGCCCAAGTTGGCGTGCGCGTTGATGCCGTCGGAGGAGGTGTGCACCTCGGTGAACACCAGGTCCTCGGAGGCGCCCCGCAGCACCGCGTCCGCGCGCTCCTCTTTCTCCGTGAGGATGAAGAGCTTGGCGCCCTCCAGGCTGCTGATGAGAATGTCGCGCATCTGCGCGGCGGTTTCGCCGCCCGTGAGCCGGTCCACGTACACGCGCCGGATGGAGAGCAACTGGCGCAGGCCGGCCGCTTCGATGGCGGCCTGCGAGGGCGGATCGTCGGCGCCGGGCCCAGAGGGCACCCCAGCCGCCACCGCCAGCAGGAGAATCAGCGGCACTTTCATCATTGGCTACCCTTCCTGGCTTCGTCGTCCTGATAGTCCACCCGCCGGCCGGTGCGCGCCTCCAGGCTGGACAGCACCCACCGGATGTCCCCCTTTTCCACCCGAAACACCAGCGCCTGCTGCCTGCCTCCGCCGTCCAGGTACTCTATGGTGACGAAATGTTTGCGCGATTTGCTCAGCAACAGCACCGGCGAAATCAGCACTGCGGCGGCGTAGCGCCGGCTCACGGTCTGGCCATATTCGAGCGTGTCGATCTTCTGAAACGGGATGCGCAATTCGGTCTGGCCGCACCGGAACACCAGCGCCTCGGCGCCGGTCAAGTCCAGCCGCGCGCTGGATTTAGCGGAAACTCCGGCCAGCGTCCCGCCCATGAACTGCGCCTTGACACCCGGCTCGGCGGCGGTGAGGGCGATGCCGCCGATCAGCAGCAAGCAGATTCGGATCATTGGTTGTAGTAAGAGTAGTGCCGGCGAACAGCCGAGGTTCTCAAGAATTCCTGGGAAGAGGGGTCAGACGCATTTTCCGCCGCGGAAAATGCGTCTGTCCCCTTTTTTTATACAATGTAGTGGCCAGATAGGAATTCAAGGAGGAACACGAAATGAAACGTCACATTCATGTAGCGCTACTCGCGGTGCTCGCTCTGGCGCCGCTCGTCGCCCAATCGCCGCAGGGATGGAAGATGCGCGTTGATCGCAGCGCGGCAGCTTCCGACCCCGACGCCCCCGGCCCAATCAAGTTCGTAACCATGGGATCGGGCTTCCACGCCACCAATCCCCAAGCGGCGGTGTACTGGAATCCGGCCGATACCGCGTCGGGTACGTATACTCTGAAAGGCACGTTTACGCTGATGAAGCCAAGCGGCCACACCAACTATTACGGCTTGGTGTTTGGCGGCAGCGGTCTCGAAGGCGCGGACCAGGCCTATCTGTACTTTGTGGTGGCGCAGGACGGGACGTGGCTGCTCAAGAGCCGCGCTGGGGCCGCCACCCCCATTATCGCCCCGAAAACGCCCAACGACGCGGTGAAGAAACCGGACGCCAGCGGACAATCCGTCAATGCCCTCGAAGTGCGCGTGGGCGCCGATAAGGTCGATTTCGTGGTCAACGGCGTAGTCGTCCACTCCGAGCCCAAGACCGGCGCGATGGCCAAAACCGACGGCATCTACGGCATCCGCATCAATCACCTGCTCGAGGTTCAGATAGACGGGTTCTCCGGGCGCGTCTCGGTGTCGAAGTAGCGGCCCGGCTTCAGCAGCACCTCGGCATCGCGGACCGGGCCCGCTGCCGCTCCTCGGAGAACCGCCGCCATTCCGCGGTGGAATGCACGCGCCCGTGCGCCGCCAGGTGCCGCTGGTAGGCGCTCTCGTCGGCGAGTTCGCGCAATAGCGCCAGAATGAACCTGCCCAGGCGCTTCATAACTCCTCCGCGCGCAATTGCGAAAGCACGAAGGGCGCTTCGCATACACGGGCGTCCCGAGTGCCTCGCAAAATGCCGATCCAGACGCGCATCGAATCCAACAGAATGGTGGTCACCAGCAACAGGAAGACGCCGCACAGTACGGCGTCCAGCCGCGCGTTGAAGATCAAGGTCTGGGTGGCGGCCGGGTCCGCCGCCGTGCCGGCGCGCAAGGAGGCTTCCAGCCGGTCCGCCTGCGCCAGAAAACCGAGCGCCGGCAGGGGAGAGAAGATCTTCTGCCACGCGGCCGTGAAGGTCACGGTGACCAGCCAGGCCAGCGGCGCACAGGTGATCCACAGGTATTTCACGCCGTGCATCTTGAGCAGGATGGTGGTGGCCAGCGACAGCGCGATGGCGGCCAGCAACTGATTGGAAATCCCGAACAGCGGCCACAGCGAGTTGATTCCGCCCAGTGGATCGCGCACGCCTTGAATCAGGAAGTAACCCCACGCCCCCACCATGGCCGCGCTGGTCGCCACCACGCCCGGCATCCAGCTTGTCCGGCCCAGCGGTTTCCAGACGTGCCCCAGGAAATCCTGCAGCATGAAGCGGCCCACCCGCGTGCCGGTGTCGAGAATGGTCAGGATGAAGAGCGCTTCGAACATGATGGCGAAGTGATACCAGAACCCGATCAACGCCCGTCCACCGCCGCTGGTCGCAAAGATTCGGGCCATCCCCAATGCCAGCGAAGGGGCGCCGCCGGTGCGGTAGAACAGGGTCTGCTCGCCCACCTCGTGCGCGAGGCCGGTCATGTCCGCCACGGTCACGGGGAAGCCCCACGAGGAAATCGTCGCCACCGCCGCGGCGGGCGTCGAACCCACGGCCGACGGCGGCGAGTTCACGGCGAAGTAGACGCCCGGCTGGAGCACGCAGGCCGCAATCATCGCCATGATGGCGACGAAGCTTTCGAGCACCATCGACCCATAGCCAATCGGCCGCGCGTGGCCCTCTTTCGCGATCATTTTCGGGGTGGTGCCCGAGGCGATCAGCGCATGGAACCCGGAGATGGACCCGCAGGCGATGGTGATGAAGCAGAAGGGGAAGATCTTGCCCGCGAAAATCGGCCCCGTCCCATCGACGAAGCGCGTGAACGCCGGGAGCTGAAGCTCGGGCCGCACGAACAGGATGCCGACTCCCAGCATCAGAATCACCCCCAGCTTCACGAAGGTGCTGAGGTAGCCGCGCGGCGCCAGCAGCAGCCACACCGGCAGTGCGCTCGCCAGGAATCCGTAAACGATGATGGCGATCGCGAGCGCCATGGCGCTGAGGGTAAACAGCGGAGCCAGGGCGGCCGATTGTGCCACCGAGCGTCCGGCGAAGATCGCCGCCATCACCAGAACGACGCCGATGGCGGAGCATTCCAGCACTTTGGCGGGCCGCCAGTAGCGCAGGTAGAGGCCCATGAATACGGCGATCGGTATGGTGGCCGCGATGGTGAACGCTCCCCACGGGCTTCCTTTCAGCGCGTTCACCACCACCAGCGCCATCACCGCCAGCATGATGATCATGATCAGCAGCACCGTAATCAACGCGGAGAAACCGGCCACCTTGCCGATCTCTTCCCGCGCCATCTGGCCCAACGACTTGCCGTCGCGCCGCATGGAGGCGAACAGGATGACGAAATCCTGCGCCGCCCCGCCCAGCACGGCCCCGATGATGATCCACAGGGTTCCAGGCAGATAGCCAAACTGCGCCGCCAGCACCGGCCCCACCAGCGGGCCCGGCCCGGCGATGGCGGCGAAGTGATGGCCGAAAAGGATCCACTGGTTGGTGGGCTCGAAATCCTGGCCGTCGCGCAGCCGCTCAGCAGGCGTGGCGCGCCGGTCGTCGAGCGCCAACACGCGCACCGCCAGGAACCGGGAGTAAAAGCGATAGCCGGTGGCATAGGAGCAAGCCGCCGCCAGCACCAGCCAGATGCTGTTGATGTGTTCTCCGCGACTGAGGGCGATCGCGCCCAGGCAGAACGCCGCCGCCCCGGCCACGGCGGCCCAGAATAGATGCGCCAAAAGCTTCACGCTCTAGAGTCTACTAGAAATTCGGCGACGGGCACGAACGTCTTCCGCTTTCCGGGCTACGCCCCTTTGGGATAGCAGCCCAGCACGCGCAAAAAGTCCGCCAATTCCCGCAGGTGGTTGAGCGCATTCTGCGCGTTGGGCGAATCCGCGCGGCCCAGGAAATCGAGATAGAAAAGATATTCCCACGGTTTTCCCCGCAGCGGGCGCGATTCGATCTTGATCAGATTCAGGTCGCGGAGGGCAAAAGCGCTCAGGGCGCGGAACAGCGATCCGGGAACGTTGCGCGTGCTGAACACCAGCGAGGTTTTCCAGACCGCGCGCCGGTCGACCCGGAGGGGATGCCGGCGCGCGTATTCAGGCGTTCGGAGAAGAAAAAACCGGGTGAAATTCCGGCGGTCGTCTTCAATCGATCTGCGCAGAATGCGGGCGCCATAAATCTCCGCGGCCACCGAGGAAGCGATCGCGGCGGCGTCCGTAAGCTTCTCCTCGGCTATCATTTTGACGCTGCCGGCGGTGTCGTAGAAGGGGATTCTCTCGATCCGCGGGTTCCGCGCAAAGAAATTCAGGCACTGATTCAATGCCACGGGATGGGAAAATACTCTCTTTATTCCGGAAAATGGCACGCCTTTTAGAGCGATCAGATTGTGCACAATGCGGATATTGGTCTCGGCCACAATGGGCAGCTCGAAATCCACCAGATGGTCGTAGTTCTCGTGCACCGACCCGGCCAGCGTATTCTCGATGGGCACCACCGCTCCGGCGGCGCGGCCCTCCTTCACGCCGCGGAAGATGTCTTCGAAACGTTCGCACGGCAGAACGGCGACTCCCGGCCCCAGCAACTTGCGGGCGGCTTCTTCGCTGAAGGCGCCGCGCGCACCCTGAAAGGCAATCGACGCCGGGGGCGTTACCTTGGCCCGGCTGATTCTCGCACTCACTTATCCGCTCCTTCCCATCTGCGCACCTGGGCGTCGGGGATGCCGATCAGGTCCAGAACGCGATCGATGCTGTGATCGACGATATCCATCACGGTTTGGGGATGATGATAAAAGCCGGGAATGGGGGGAGCGATGATTGCCCCCATTTCGGCCAAAGCGGTCATATTTCTTAGATGCCCCAGATGCAAGGGGCTTTCGCGGACCAACAGAATCAGTTTGCGTTTTTCTTTTAGCGCGACGTCCGCGGCGCGCACCAGCAAATTCGAGCTGATTCCATTGGCGATGGCGGACATGGTGTGGATCGAGCACGGGGAGATCACCATGGCATCGGTGGGGTACGAGCCGCTGGCCAGCCGGCAGGCGATGTCTTCCAGCGGATACCAAAAATCCGCCAGTTTCTTTACGTCCGCGGCCATCTGGCCGGTCTCTAGGTACAGTGTCTTCTCGCCGGACCTGGTCAGAACCAGGTGGATTTCGGCGTCTTGCCGATTGCGCAGCCGTTCCAGCAGGCGCAATCCATAAATCGCGCCGCTGGCGCCCGTGATTCCCACGATGATTCTCACGCCGGTCTCTCCGCCACAATCCCGCCTCTGTTCCGCAATCGGAACAAAAACCCGCGTTTCCGCTTGCCCGAATTTCCCCTGGGGGATATAATGCCGTTCGGGTGCGTCGTTCACGCAACCGTATAGCGAGGATCATATCATGGAGCGTCCCGGAGAAAAGCTCAAGCGCATTCGCGAACGGCTCAAGCTGACCTACCGCGATGTGGAAAAAGCCAGCCAGCAGATCGCCGAACGCCGCGGAAGCGACGAGTTTGCGATTGCGTTGAGCCGCCTGGCCGACATCGAGAACAAGGGCACCGTACCCACCATGTACCGGCTCTACACGCTTTGCGCCATTTACCGGCAGGATTTAACCGAGGTGCTCGGCTGGTACGGGGTCCCCTTGGACCAGTTGGCCTCCGAGGCCCTGCACGCCGGCCTGGATGAGACCCACGCCATCCAGTTCAAGCCGAGCGGCACCGTGACTGTTCCTCAGCCAACGGATCTCGAAATCGACCCACATAAGACAACTTTTCTGAGCTATTTGGTCCGAAATTGGGGCAGAATGCCCCTTAGTTTTCTGGATACTCTGGACTTGCGAGAGTACCGTTACGGCCTTATCGGGTTGGAAGATTGGTCGATGTATCCGATTTTGCAGCCCGGATCGCTGGTGGCGATCGATGAAGGCCGGCGGAAAATCGCCGGTTCGGGTTGGATCAATGAATTCGACCGCCCGATCTATTTTCTCGAGCACCGCGGCGGCTGGGTATGCGGCTGGTGCGTTTTGTCGGACAACCGGCTGCTGGTCCAGCCGCATCCCGCCTCGCACCGCGCGCCGCTGGTGTTCGAGTATCCCAAGGAGATCGACATCATCGGCCAGGTAATCGGCGTGGCTATGCTTCTGGAATCGAGGAAACACCGCCATACCCGATATTCATCCGCGCCGGAGAAGTCTCCAAACCCCTGAAAGGGACCCGGCACTCCATGGCCTAAGAGTACCGGGACATCCGATCTATGTAGGAGTTCGACTGCGACAGTTTGGCTGTCACTCGACGTAACTCAATTCCTGTAGGCCCATGAATTTTCAGCTCTGTTCCGGTTTCGGAAAATTTTCTGGGGAAACCCCTTATGAGGGTATGGTCACGTCTAGTATAGTACTCAGCGTACTGTCTTAAGTTAGTAGAAAGGATACCACATGAGAAAGCTCATTCTCCTCGCATTGGCTGTATTTGCCTTTGTGGCCACCGCTCAGACCGGCAAGATCCAGGGGCCGCTTCCGGGTTGCAATCCCTGCCCGTGGGTGCGGTAGTCCTAAGGAAGGCCTCAAACCAGCGCGGCAGCCGGTGTTAAAATCGGGCTTGAGAGCCGCTGATGCCGAGTTCCGCGCTGGTTTTGTTTTTTGAGTGGGTTTCGCTGTTAGGCGCCGGCCTGACCGCCCTCAAGCTCTTCAGATCCGGACTATCTCGCCGATATCGGTTTTTCTTCGTTTATCTGATTTCTCTGGTCCCCTACGGTATCTGCCTTCTTGGGCTGAACGTGAATTCCGGTCTGTATCAAAAATTCTTTACGGTCACCGTGCCGTTGTTCTGGCTCTTTTATGTCCTTGTGGTGTTTGAACTTTGCGGATTGATCCTGGAAAAGTACAAGGGATTGTACACTTTGGGCCGATGGGCGATGTATCTTGCCATGGCGGTCTCCGTGACGGTTTCCGTGCTCAGCCTGCTCCCGCACATCACCCCGGCGATGCCACAGGAAACCAGGATCATGGGCTATGTCTACGCCATTGAGCGCGGGGTGGATTTCAGCCTGGCCACTTTTATTTTGTTGATTCTATTCTTTTTAACCCGTTACCCAGTGTCGCTGAGCCGGAATGTTGTGGTACATGCCGTAGTGTTCTCGCTATTCTTCCTCAGCAATACGTTCGGTCTTCTTCTCCATAGCGTTTTCGGTCTGCACCTCAAGAATGAAGTCGATCTGTTCTTCATGGGGACATCCTCCGCTTGCTTGGTGGCGTGGCTGGTCCTTCTGAATGCCAAAGGCGAAAGAGTGCGAGTGCGCACCCTGCATTTTGGCCGGGGGGACGAAGAGCGGATTCTGCATCAGTTGGATTCCCTGAACGACACCCTGTTGAGAGCCTCCCACAAATAGGATGTTATCCTTCGTCGAATTAGTACCATTATTACCCTAAATCCTGTTGCATTTTCATAAGAATGCTCGTATGCTGTTTCTAGCACCAAGAGTATACGCGATGAGTTTATTGATAGCCTTATCAATTCCGTTGGGTCTGGCGCTGGCGGCTGTGGTGGTCGTGTTGGCCCGCAAACTCACATCCACGGGTTCCAGCCTCCCGCTGACCGCCGAATGGATTGATGAACTCTCGATTGAACGCTATCGGCCGATGATGCACCTGCTCGACGCCGGCGATGTGGATCTCCTCCGCTCCCAACCCGGATTCGCCCCGGGAATGGCCGCTCAGCTTCGCCTCGAGCGGTACCGGCTTTTCCATGGATATTTGCGCTCTTTGCGAACCGATTTTCAACGCGTGTGCACGGCTCTCAAGCTGCTGATGTTGCACTCCCGCTACGACCGGCCGGACTTGGCCGGCACGCTGGTCCAGCAACAGGTGATGTTCGAGTGCGGCATGGTCGTGGTGAGTTTCCGGCTGTTCCTCTACCGTTGGGGACTGTGCGGGGTGGATGTCACGGACCTGATCAAGATCTTCGACCTGATGCGCCTGGAACTGAGGCGCCTGGTCCCGGCCACGGCGGCCCTGGGCGCCTGAAGCCGCCGGCATTTCCGGCGAATATTGTCCGTGAGCGGCGCGATTTTCCCACTCAGAGCCGCTTGAGTATTTCCTTCGCTTCCTTTAATTGTGGGAATTCCTTCTCCGCTTCCCGGAATTCCCGCGTATGCACCCGGCGGCGCGACGCGCGGTGGTCCACCGGATAGCGCAGGTGCAGCATTTCGTGAAACATGACGTACTCCAGAGCCACCGCCGCAGCGGGCGGCCGCGGCTGGTCGAGGATGCGGCTGATAATGATGGCGTTGTGCGACGGGTCGAAGTGCCCCAACATGCTGCGCGATGGCCGGCGGCTCCATCCCAACTGCGGCCTGCCCAGCAAGCCATCGAAGAATTGCCCGTTCAAACGCTCGAAGATATCCTCCAGGTTGTGGTGCGCGCCCTGCGGCCCTGAGATGAACTTGCGGCCGCGGATCTGCCGCACCAGGTGCGCCTGGCGCCGGATGTCGCGGCGGTTCAAATAGAGACGGTAGCGGTGGGCATACAACGGCGGCGCCGGCTTGCGGTAGAGTTTGCCCAGCAGGATGTGCGCCAGGGCCTCCATCACCGGCGCCGGCGCGCCCGCCAGGAGATCCGAAATACGCACCTCCAGGCGCCCGTTTTCCAGCCGGATGAAACTGTCCGCATTGGCGAACCGGCGGAACTCCACGCGCAAATCGGGCAGCGCGGCGCGAGGCCTCAGCTCGCGGAACACCCGCGCATAGATCTCTTCCGGCGTTTCGAAGAAAAGCGAACTCTGCAGACCCTGGATGCCGCGCATCCCCTCGGCGTTGTCCATCTCCTATCCAGGGTACCGCGCGCCGGCCCCTTTGGTTGCACTTTCCACACCGGGATGGGTTACTCTGAGTTTTTGAAGGAAAGGACAACCTTGCTCAAGGCCAAGATCAGCGCGCTGGGGTGCTACGCTCCTCCGCGCGTGCTCACCAACCAGGACCTCGAAAAAATGGTCGAGACCAACGACCAGTGGATCGTATCTCGGACGGGAATTCGCGAGCGCCATATCGTGGGCCCCGAGATGGCCACTTCCGACATGGCCATTGAGGCCGCCAAGTCCGCACTCGTCGAGCGCGGCGTGGCAGCGTCCGAGCTCGACGCCATCATCGTCTGCACGGTGACGCCGGACTACTTCTTCCCCTCCACCGCGTGCCTGGTGCAGAACGGGATTGGCGCGCGTGGCGCCTGGGGATTCGATCTCATCGCGGCCTGCTCCGGATTCGTATACGGCTTGACCACGGGTGCGCACCTGGTGGCCGCCGGCACGCACGGTAAGGTTCTGGTCATCGGCGCCGATACCATGAGCCGGATCGTCGACTATACCGACCGCGCCACGTGCATCCTGTTCGGCGACGCCGCCGGGGCGATGCTGATCGAGCCCACGGGCTACGGCGAGGAGGACCTGGGGTTCATCGATTTCATCGGCGAGGTGGACGGCTCGGGCGGCGATTTCCTCAAGATGCGCGCCGGCGGCAGCCGTCTGCCGGCTTCCCACGAGACCGTCGATCAGCGCCTGCACTATGTCTTTCAGGATGGCAACCAAGTCTTCAAGTACGCCGTCCGCAAGATGTACGAATCCTGCCGCGATCTGCTGCAACGTAACGGCCTCACCGGCGACGACGTGGCCGTGGTGATTCCGCACCAGGCGAACAAACGGATCATCACCGCCGCCAGCGACCGCCTGGGCATCGCGCCCGAGAAGGTCCTTATCAACATCGACCGCTACGGGAACACCGTCGCCGGCACCATCCCGCTGGCCACGCGCGACGCCATCCGGGAGGGCCGGCTGCGCAAGGGCGACATCGTGCTGTTCACCGCCGTGGGGGCTGGCTACACCGTGGGCGCCAGCATCTGGCGCTGGGCGTACTGAGGGGCTGCGGGCCGGGGGCGTCGGCTACGTGTTAACTTGAAATCCAGGAATGAACATTCTTTTCATCGGGGATATCTTCGCCGCTCCCGGGCGCAGGATCGTCGCCGATCATCTCCAGGACATCGTCGAATCCAACCGCATCGACCTCACCATCGCCAACGCGGAGAACGCGGCCGGGGGGTTCGGCCTCACGCCGGCGATCGCGGACGAATTATTCGCTCTGGGCCTGGACGTGCTCACCTCCGGCAACCACGTCTGGGATAAGCGTGAGATCTATGATTACCTGCGGCGCCAGCCGCGGCTGCTGCGTCCCGCCAACTATCCCGACGCTCCGGGCCAGGGCGCCATCGTGTGGCGCGCGCGCAACGGCGTGGATTGCGCCGTGCTGAACCTCCAGGGCCGCACCTACATGACGCCCACGGATTGCCCGTTCCGCAAGGCCGACCAGATTCTGGGCGCGCTCGACCCCGCCATCAAAGTGCGGTTCGTGGATTTTCACGCGGAGGCGACCAGCGAGAAGATCGCCCTGGGCTGGTACCTGGACGGCCGCGTTTCAGCGGTGATCGGAACCCACACCCATGTGCCCACGGCGGACACCCGCATTCTGCCGGGAGGGGCCGCGTATCAGACGGATTGCGGCATGACGGGGCCGTACCATTCCGTGATCGGGGTGCAAACCGATATCGTGGTCCAGCGCTTTCTTACCGGCTTGCCGGTGCGCATGGAAGCGGCCCGCCAGCACGCCGAGATGCACGCCGTAATCGTCGAGGTTGACGAAACCACCGGCAAGGCGCGCGCCATCCGGCGCCATGCCATCGACGGAGACTGAACGGATGGATGCTCTCAGCCCCCTCCCGGATCTCACGGCCCTCTACATTCAGGAAATCGGCGCGCTGCTGTTCGGGATGGTGTTTCTGTTCCTGTACCGGCAGTCGCGGATGGTCTACTTCGGGCTGTGGGCCATCGCCTGGGGGCTGCGGCTGGTGGCCGCGTTTTTCGGATTCGAGCTGCTGCGCACGGCGCATTCCGGGTGGCTCGCGCCATATGCCACCTTCGAATTCGCCTTCGCCATCGTGCTGGTCGCCGCGGCCCGCGCCGGCTTTGCCTCGGGCATCAAGGACTGGCGCACGGTGCTCCGCCTGATCTCGATCCTGCCGGTCTTCGTGGCGCTGGTCTGGGCCTTCGGCCTGTACTCGCGGGTGGAGGCCTATTATGCCTCGCATGCGCTGGTGCTGAGCTTCGTGTACTTCTATAACTTCTTCGCCCTGCGCCGCAACGCCGGCGTCGGCGTGCGCGTCTTCCGTTTCTCGCTGGCCGTGCTGGCCATCGTGTTTCTCGAGCACGCCGTGCTGGTCTGGTATCTTTACCACACTGGAGGCGAGCCGGCGTGGGCCCGTTACCTGCACCATGAGACGTACTACGATTTCGCTCTGCATTGCGTGCTGGCGTTCGCCGCCATGGCCATGTGGAGCGAATGCCAGATCGACCGCATTCGCGAGCTGCGCGCCGAGCTGGACCACCTGCGCCGCGAAGGCGAGCAGGGTCCCGATCTGGACCGGCTGACGGGCCTGTTGAACCAGGCCGCGCTGGCGCGACTGGTCGAAGATCCCGCGGACTTCGAGGGAGTGGTGGCGGTCTGCGACATGGATAACTTCAAGGACGTCAACGACCGCTACGGCCACCTGGCGGGCGACGAGATCCTGCGCAGCATCGGCAACCTGCTGCGCTCTTCCATCCGCCAGGAGGACGAGGCGTTCCGTTGGGGCGGCGACGAATTCGTGATCCTCTTCCACAACCAGCGCCCCGAAGTGGCGCGCACGCGCATGAGCGGCATCGAAGCCCGCCTGCGGGAGTTCCGCGTCCGCGGATACGGAGCCCTCCCCATTTCGTTCAGTTGGGGAACCGCCGATGGGCGCGGCCGCCCGCTGCGCCAGACGCTGGACGAGGCCGACCGCAACATGTACGCGCTGAAGCGCACGCGGGCCAGGGCCCCGGGACC
>JBAWDI010000160.1:0-3104 GCA_049590695.1 Bryobacteraceae bacterium | reverse complement strand
CGATAATGCCGATCAGCAGCCACCTCATTGGCCCGGCCCCGCCGCCTCGGGCCTGGGATGCGCGGTCTGCGGAGCGGTGCCGCCGCTCACCAGCGCGACCCCCGCCACGATCAGCCCGATTCCGGCCCAGCGCTTCATGGTGATCTGCTCGTTGAGCAGCACCTTCCCCACCAGCGCCACCAGCACGTATCCCACCGCCGTCACCGGCAGCACATAGCTCAGGTCCGCCCAGCTCAACAGCGCCATGCGCGAGAGCATCCACACGATGAGCATTAGCACGCCCAGCTCCACCCACGGATGGAACAGAACGGTGATGTACTCGAGCGGCGTGACCAGCGCCGGCGGCATGCCCCGCTTCAGGAAGTAATTTCCAAAAACGTTGCTGAACACTACGAGGACGGCGAAAAGCCAGGTCTTCAGTCGCAGTCGCGCGTGTTCGTGGGTCATGCGCGGGTCAGTCGCCCGTACTCGCGGGCGCGGGCGCCGGGCCCGTAGGGCGCCCCGCGGCGGCTTTGTGCTGGGCCACAAACTTCTTCCGCTTGGAGCGCAGCGCCAGGTACTCGCGGGCTTCCTTGGTCAGCCGCCTGCGCTCTTCGCCGTTGAACACGGCCTTCCTCACGATGCGCCAGATGACGCGCAGGCGGAAGAAATACTCGCCGTAGAAGCGCTCCACCCACTCGACCAGCTCCCCGCGGTCGAGCCCCGGATACACCACGTTGGGAAGCTGGTGGCCGGTTTCATCGGTCATGGAATCGATGGTGATGAGGTTGTTCTTCTTGACGTAATCGTAGAACTCGGTTCCGGGATAGGGATGGGCGATGGAGACCTGGATGGTTTCGGTGTCCATCCGCTTGGCGAAATCGATGGTCCGGCGGATGCTCTCGCGCGTCTCGCCCGGCAGCCCGATAATGTAGTCGCCGTGAACCAGCAGGCCGAGCTTCTTGCAGTTGGCCGTGAAGCGCTGGGCCATCTCCACGGTGGCGCCCTTCTTGATGTTCTTGAGGATCTGCGGGTCGCCCGATTCGTACCCCACGATGAGCAGCCGGCAGCCGGCTTCCTTCATGGCCCTCAGGGTGTCGTAGTCGGTGGTGACGCGCGAAGTGCACGACCACGTGACGTTCAACGGCTGGAGCTTCCTGGCCACCTCGATGGTGCGCTCCTTGCGGTAATTGAAGGTGTCGTCGTCGAAGAAAACCTCTTTGATGTTGGGGAACTGCTCGAGCGCGAAGCGCACTTCATTGGCCACGTCGTCGGACGAGCGCAGGCGCCAGCGGTGCCCCGAGTGGGTCTGCGGCCACAGGCAGAACGTGCACAGCGCCGGGCATCCGCGCGAGGTGTACATCGCCACGAAGGGGTGCAGCAGGAACGGCACGTTGTAGCGCGTGATGTCGAGGTCGCGCTTGTAAACCCTGGTCACCCAGGGGAGCGCATCCAGGTCCTCGATAGCCGGCCCTTCGGGGTTGTTGACGATGGAGCCGTTCTTGCGGAAACTCACGCCCGGCAGGTCCTGGAGCGGGGCGCCGTTGGCGTAGTCCACGATCTGGCGATCGAACTCCCGCCGCACCACGAAATCGATGGCTGTCGAGCCGCGCAGCGTTTTTTCCGGCTCGGTGGTCACGGGCGGCCCTACGAACGCCACCTTCAGCTTGGGATTCGAGTCCTTCATCATCCCGGCTATTTTCGTGTCTACGTGGAAACCGGGAGTGGAAGTGAACAGCACCAGTAGCTCGAAATCCTTGGCCATCTCGACCGTCTGCGCGATGGAGATCTTGTGGGGCGGCGCATCCACCACTTTGCTGTCGGGGAGCATGCCGGCGGGATAGCACAGCCATACCGGATACCAATACGACTCGATTTCGCGCGAGGCCGGCCAGCGGGAGCTGGCGCCGCCGTCGAACCCTTCAAAGGATGGCGGATTCAGAAACAGCGTTCTCATCTGCTCTCCAGTCGAACGAGCTCCCGGGGGCACTACTGGCTGCCGGCGTCGCTCATGGCGCTCCGTTTGGGGCCGTCCATCGAGAAATTGCTGAAGTCGATGGTCAACTCCGCCTTGCCCGCCAGCCGGGTGTCCACTTCGCTCTGCACTTGCAGGGGCACCGAGATTCCGTCCCGAATCTCGTACGTTTTTATGAATGCGACCTTCTTCAGGAAGATGGACGGACTCTTCACCAGATACCCGGATTCCTCCACGCGCAAGTAGGTGCCCGCGTCGATCCAGAGATCGCCCTTGAAGAGGCCCTGGCGCTTCTGGCGCGGCGTCACCTGAAAAATATAGACGGCGCGCCCTTCGAGTTGGCTTCGGCTCTTGTACTTGAACTTGTAGTTGGCCGGGGTCACGGCCAGCGACGGGGCCTGGTCCTTCTGGGCCTCGGCTTCGGCCGTGAGATACCGCGCGATCACCTGGTTCTTGACCGTGCCATCGCCCTCGAAGCGCAGCATTTCATAGGTGATGCGGCCCAGAGCGGAGATGCGCCGCAGGGCGTGCAACCGCCCCTGTTTCTTGAGCTTGGGGAGAGAGGCCTGGATCTCGACGTCCATCGAGGCTCCCTGGAACGATTGTTCCTGGCCGCGCGAAGCGGCGCAGTAGTTCTCGACAATGACCTGGGGCGGCTCCGTGGCCGGCTCAGCCACGATCGAGACGCACACACCAATCAATAGGACTAGGACGCGGACCTTCAATCTGAACCTCAAAACCCGGCTAGGACGGGAATACCTAAGTCTAGCAGGATGAGCAACGCCATGGGGCGCCGCCGGTGCTACGCTTGGTTCATGCCGTATCAAATTGAAAGCGGGCGCCGGAGCCCGGGCTTCCGAGCCGGTTGCATCGCTTTCTTCATCATCCTCGGCCTGCTGCTTCTGAGCGCACGCGTTCTGGCCTCGTATGTGATCGAAATCGCATGGTGGAAGGAGCTGGGCCAGTTCCACACGTGGCTCAGCCTGCTCTACTACAGCACGGCGCCGCTCACGGCCGCCACGCTGCTGGCGTTCGCGGCCTTGTGGGTGGCGCACGCGCGCGCCCTCAAGTTCGCCGGGACCGGGCTGGGCGAGCACCGCATTTACGCGCGCATCTCCGCGCTGGCGCTTCTGCTGGTGGGCTACCTGAT
>JBAWDI010000159.1:0-14342 GCA_049590695.1 Bryobacteraceae bacterium | reverse complement strand
GGTGAACGTGGATGTGCCGTCGAACGCCCCCACGGGTCTCCAGCCGATCGTGGTATCCATCGGCGGGGTCGATTCCAAGGCCAGCGTCCTGCCGCTCCAGTAAGGCTATAATGTAACCCTGGGAGCGGTTGCGGTTCGATGAGCGACATCAAGAAAAAACTACAGGACGATATCACCGCATTGGAGTACGAGCTGCACGTCGAGCTTCCCAAGGAAATCCTCAGGGCAAGGGCCCACGGGGACCTGAGTGAGAACGCCGAGTTCCACGCCGCCAAGGAACGCCAGGGCCTCGTCAACGCCCGCATCAACCAGTTGAAACAGCGGATGGCGGAGATGTCCATGATCGACTTCTCCAGGATTCCGCATAATAAGGTGGGACTCGGTTCGACGGTGGTCGTGCTGGATGTCAAGCGCGATGAAGAGTTGACCTACAACCTGGTCACCACCGAGGAGGCCGACTTCCCCAATGGAAAGATCTCCACGACGTCTCCGATCGGCCGCGCGCTGCTAGGCAAGGAAGAGGGTGACGTGGTCCGGGTGACGAGCCCCGGAGGAGTGAAGGATCTCGAAATCCTGAAGCTGACTACCATCCATGATGCAATCGGCTGAAATATGACATATACCCGCGCCATCGGTGTGGTGTTCGGCGCCATCATCGACCGCATTGTCCGCTGGCTGGCGCTCTCCAGAATCCACCCCGACGTCCTGACCTTTATCGGGCTGGTGATCAACATCTGGGCCGCATGGCTGTTTTCGCAGGGCAGTTTCAAGTGGGCGGGCGTGGTGGTCATCGCCGCCGGGCTATTCGACATGGTGGACGGCCGCGTGGCGCGCGCCACCAGCCAGGTGACGCGCTTCGGCGGTTTCTTCGATTCGGTGGTGGACCGCTACTCCGACCTTGCCCTCTACATGGGCCTGCTGGTCTACTACGCCTCCATCAATCGCTTTTTCTATATCGTTCTCACGGCCGTCGTCATGACCGGCTCGGTGATGGTGAGCTACACCCGCGCGCGCGCAGAAAACACCATTCCGAAATGCAAAGTCGGCTTTCTGGAACGGCCCGAGCGCATCGTTCTGATCATCATCGGCGCGCTGTTCGACCGCATGGCCGCGGTGCTGTGGGTCATCGCGGTGCTCTCCAACCTCACCGTGATTCACCGCATGATCTACACCTGGCGGGAGGCCACGCGCCTGGAAGATGCGCAATTGCGTGCCGTTCCTAATCCTCCAGAATCACGTGAGCCATCCCCAACTCGGCCGTATGTGTGAGCGATAGGGAAACGTTGCGGACGCCCAGTTTTTCAGCCACGCGCGCCGCCACTCCGTGCAGGCGCAGCGTGGGCTTTCCCGAAGGCAGGTTGGCCACCTCGAAATCCTGCCACCGCACGCCGTGCCTCCAGCCCGTGCCGATGGCCTTCATGCCGGCCTCTTTGGCCGCGAAGCGCGCCGCGTAGCGCTCCCAGCGGTTGGCCTTGCGCTCCACGTATGCAATTTCCGCCGGCGTGTAAATACGTTCAATGAACCGCGCGCCAAACCGCTCGATGGAGGCCCGGATGCGCGGCACTTCCGCCAGATCCACGCCCGTTCCGACAATCATCTCAGCTCCGCCCCCCCGCCGATGCCTACACATCGTATCAGGAACATGGGGGTAGCGCCGGCGTTGAGCGCCCGGCCACCCTTATTTGGCGGCTTGCGCCATGCGTTTGTGATGTTCGGCCCAGCGCTTCTTCTGTGCCTTGGAGATGCGCCGGCGCGCCGCCGCGCTGAGCACGCGTTTTACTCCAGGGGCCTTCTTTGCGGGCGCCACGGCCGGCTTCCCCTTGAGTTGCGATTGAATTTCGCGGATCCTGCTTTCGATCTTATCTTTCTCGACTTGATAACCAACCAGCGCCATTTCCAGCGTGGCCAGGTCTTCTAGGTTGCTTCGTGCCATGGGTTAACCCCCCGCACACTATAACATAAGACGGCTCTGTCTGTGTCAATATGAATGAAGAAACATGAGATTGGTCATTCAACGTGTAAGAGAAGCCAGCGTTACTGTGAATAACGGTACTACAGGGTCCATAAGGACGGGCCTGCTTGTTTTTCTGGGAGTCTCGCGGACCGACACCGTCGAGGATGCGGACTATCTTACCGGGAAACTTCTCGGCCTGCGGGTCTTTTCCGACGAGGATGGAAAGATGAACCGCGACGTGCGGGAGGCCGGCGGATCGCTGCTGATTGTCTCGCAGTTCACGCTCTATGGCGACTGTCGCAAAGGGCGGCGTCCCAGCTTCGACCAGGCCGCGCCGCCGGAGCAGGCGCAGGATCTCTATAATTACTTTGTGGAATCCGCGAAACGGGGCCCGGTTCCAGTCGAAACCGGCGTTTTTCAGGCGATGATGCAGGTGCACATTGTGAACGACGGGCCAGTCACCATCCTGATAGATTCCGCCCAGCGAGCGAAACGATGATTGAAACATACGGTTATGCCCGCGCCGGACTCCTCGGAAATCCGAGCGACGGTTACTTCGGGAAGACCATTGCCTTTGTCATGTCCAACTTCCGCGCGCGCGTTCTGCTCTACCCCAGCGGCCGGCTGGAAATCAAACCTTCCAAGGCGGATCTCCCGGTCTTCGAGAACCTCGATGATCTTTACCAAACTACGCGCTGGCGCGGTTACTACGGCGGTATCCGGATCATCCAGGCACTGATTGTCAGGCTCATCGATTACTGCCGCGGGAAAGGGATCGAGCTGCCGAACCGGAACTTCACCTTGGAGTACGAATCCAGTGTCCCCCAGCGTCTCGGCCTGGGAGGGTCGAGCGCCATCATCACCGCCTCCTTGCGCGCCCTTTGTCAATACTATGACCTCGACATACCGCTTCCCATTCAGGCGAACCTGGTTCTGGAGACCGAGACCCGCGAGCTAGGCGTCCCCGCCGGGCTTCAGGATCGCGTGGTTCAGGCCTACCAGGGGCTGGTTTACATGGATTTCGCCCGCAGCCTGATGGAGGCCCGCGGTTACGGCGAATATGAGCGCCTGGACCCGGCCCTGATGCCCAACGTCTATGTCGCTTATCGAACCTCGCTCAGCGAGGGGACCGAGGTGTTTCACGGCAACCTGGGGGAGCGCTGGCGGCGCGGCGACCCCCAAGTAATGGAAGCCATGAAGACCTGGGCGGGCTACGCCGCCGAAGGCCGGGAATGCCTGCTGCGCCGCGATTACCAGCGGTTGGGCGAGTTGATCGACGCCAACTTCGATTTGCGCGCGCGCATTTACCAGATTGACCAGGGCAACCTGGAGATGGTTCACGCCGCCCGCAAGGCCGGCGCCAGCGCCAACTTCGCGGGCTCCGGAGGAGCCGTCGTGGGAACTTACACCGGCGACGCTATGTTCACCCGGCTCGCCGATTCCATGCGGGCTATCGGCGTGGCCGTCGTCAAGCCGAAGATAGTGGTGTGAGGCTGCTGGTCCTGCGTATACTGGGACTTGCCCAAAAATAGACAGGTCCGTTACCGCGATGCCGGCGTGAATATCGACGAAGCCGGCCGCGCCGTTTCTTCCATCCGGAAACTCGCCCGCCAGACGTTCACGCGCGGCGTGCTCACCGACATCGGCACGTTCGGCGCGTGCTACCAGCTCGCCGGTTTCCGCAAGCCCATCCTGGTCAGCTCGGCCGATGGCGTGGGCACCAAGCTGAAGATCGCGATTCTGACCGGCCGGCACGACACGGTGGGTGAAGACCTGGTGAACCACTGCGTCAACGACATCGCCGTCGAGGGCGCGACGCCGCTGTTCTTCCTGGATTACTTCGCCGTGGGCAAGCTGGACGCTCGAGTGGCCGCGGCCGTGGTCTCGGGGATCGCGCGCGGATGCCGGCAAAATGGCTGCGCGCTGATCGGCGGCGAGACCGCCGAGATGCCCGGCCTGTATGCCGAATCCGAGTACGACCTGGCGGGCTTCATCGTGGGCGCCGCCGAACGCTCCGAACTTCTCACCGGCGCCCGCATCCGTGCCGGCGATGTCCTGCTGGCGCTTCGCTCGACGGGGCTGCACACCAACGGTTATTCGCTGGCGCGCAAGCTGCTGTTCGATATTGCCGGCTATGGTCCCAAAACGCTGCTCCCCGAAGTTGGCGCAACCGTCGGCGATGCGCTGCTGGCCGTGCATCGCAGCTACCTGAAGCCGATCCGCGCTTTGATGGCCGCGGGCCTGCTGCGCGGCGCCGCCCACATCACCGGCGGCGGAATCACTGAGAACACCCCGCGCATGCTGCCTGCGGGCCTGGCGGCGGCCATCGACACGGCTCGCTGGCGGATTCCGCCACTGTTCGAGGTGCTGCGCCGCATCGGCAACATTCCCCTGGACGACTACCGCCGCACGTTCAATCTGGGCGTGGGCATGATCCTGGCCGTTCCCGCGCGCAGCGCCGCCCGCGCCGAATCGGTGCTGGCCAAGCTGGGCGAATCCCCGTTCCGCGCCGGCGAAGTAATCGCACAGAGGCGCGGCCGCCCCCGCGTGGAGTACCGATGAAACGTCTCGGCATTCTGATCTCCGGCCGCGGCTCGAATTTCGAGGCCATCGCCGACAACATCGCCGCCGGCTCGCTGGACGCGTCGATTGCCGTGGTTCTTGGCAATCGCCCCGAGGCGCGCGGCCTTGAATTGGCCCGCCAGCGCGGCTTGAACGCCGTGTGCATTCCGTCCAAAGGCCTCGACCGCGAAGTCTACGACCGCCTGCTTCTGGAAGAACTCCGCAAGCACGGCGTGGAGTGGGTCTGCCTGGCGGGCTTCATGCGCCTCCTGAGCGCCACCTTCATCCGGGAATATCCCAACCGTATCCTCAACATCCATCCCTCGCTGCTTCCGGCCTTCCCAGGCCTGGACGCGCAACGCCAGGCGCTGGAGCACGGCGTCAAGATCACCGGGTGCACGGTTCATTTTGTGGACGAGTACCTGGATGCCGGCCCCATCGTCATACAGACCCCCGTTCCGGTACTGGACGGCGACACGGTGGAGACGCTCTCGGCGCGGATCCTCAGGGAGGAACACCGCATCTATTCGGAAGCGATCCGCATCGTGCTTGGCGGGAACTACCGGATCGAAGGGCGGCGGGTGGTGCTGGGCTAGCCGTTCAGGCGCTGCTCTCTGGCTGCGGCGCGCATTGTCAGGAAAACGGAGAGTTTCATGGGCGGACCCGGGCCGGTGTCCAACTGGCGCTCGACGGCCTTCTGATACTGCCGCAAGATCTCCAGGCGCCGCCGCCGCTCCAGGGGGCAACTCTCGATATCCAGCAGAAGATCGATCTCCCATGTCTGAAACGCGTTGCGCGTGATGGCGCCGCGCATGATCTCCCCCATCAGCCGGTTGAACCGGTGGAGCATCAGCTCCTGCTCGACGAGGTCGTCCGCCTCTGTCATGCTTCACTAATCGGCGGCTTCCGGCAAAAGTATTAGGGTGGCTCCCCGCTGGTATCATGGATCTCGATGAACCTGTTCGGCAAGTGAACCATGGCTACCTTTCAGACGGACTTCCGTATCTCGACGCGGGGCCGGTGCGACGTGCTGGACATCACCCAGCAGGTTTCCGGCGCGGTCTCCGCGAGTGGGATACACACCGGCATCGTCAACATCTCCGGGGTTGGTTCGACGCTGGGCATCACGACCCTGGAGTTCGAGCCCGGCTGCGCGTCCGATTTGAAGCGCGCCCTGGAGAAGATTGCGCCCTCCAACACGGATTACGCCCACAACGCGCGCTGGGGCGACGAAAACGGCTACGCGCACCTGCGGAGCGCGCTGATGGGCACCGCCAAGAGTTTTCCCGTCGCCCAGGGCCGGGTTCTGATCGGAACCTGGCAACAGATCGTCCTATGCGATTTCGACGACCGCCCGCGCGACCGCCAGATCGTGGTGACGGTGGTGGGGGAATAGTCGCGGTTCGTTCTCTTTCAGAACCAGTCCAGCAAGCGGAGCCTGCGATCAGCGTGTCGACCGGCCCGAGTCCCCGCATTCCCGCCGTTGGCGAGGGCATGAGGACCGGGCGATTCCAACGGTAGCGCCGGCGCTACCCCGGCTGGCAGGCCTTCCGCAGAGCCTCGGCGAGGAGTTGACGCTTCTCAGGCCCCAGCTTTTTTCCTTCCGTCGTGACGTAGAACACATCGATGGCTTTGTGCGCTTGGGTGTCGATCAGCACCACCTCGATGTTGCCTCCGTTGGAGGAAATCGCCGAGGCCAGGTCGTAGAGCAGGCCGGGGCGGTCTTCGGCCACGATCTCCACCAGCGTCGCCGTGTGGCCGGCCTCCGAATCGAATGAGACTCTGGCGGGGATGCGCGCTTTGCGGCTGGGCAGCGAGGGCTTCGGCCGGTTGCGCAGCAGCTCGCGAACGTCCGTCTTGCCCGCCAGCACCCGCTCGGTGGTGGCGCGCAGGCGGTCGGCCTCCGTGGGATTCAGATCGAGCGTGCGCAAGGGATCGTCAAACGTAAACGTGTCCAGCACCAGGCCGCGGCGGTTGGCAAACGCCTCGGCTTTGAGGATGTTCATGCCGAAACTGGAGAGCGTTCCGGCCACCGAGGCGAACAGGAACGGGCGGTCGGCGGCCACCAGCGTCAGTTGCCAGGCCGATTCCAGCCTGCGAACGTCCACGGCCGCCCCGCGCTTACGGCTCTTTTCTTCGAGCGCCATGTGCTCGTCGACTTCCTGCTCAGTGTGGGTCCGCAGGTAGCGCGTGGGAAAGCCTTCCAGGAATGCGACGCGCGCGGGCGGGCCGGAGGGGATGGCTTCGATGCGCTCCGTTTCCAACTCGCGAGTCAGCTCGTTGTAGACCGCCAGGTAGAGCTGCCACAACTGCTCGGCGCGCCACGGCGTCATGACCTGGGGATTGACGGCGCTGATGTCGGCGTAGGTCACCAGCGTCAGGGCTTTGAGGCGCTCGACGGTCTCCATCTGGTGCGCCACGTCGCGGATGGTCCGCGGGTCGAAC
Organism: Bryobacteraceae bacterium; assembly: GCA_049590695.1. Lineage (GTDB taxonomy): Bacteria > Acidobacteriota > Terriglobia > Bryobacterales > Bryobacteraceae > Fen-178. The sequence continues at coordinate 7,381 of JBAWDI010000159.1, read as the reverse complement.
AGGTCGCGCGACTGCATCACTTGGGAAAGCTCGAGGTGCTTGCGGATCAGAAAGAGCGCGGTTTCGCGGTCCGCCGACGGCATCCGGATGCGCGCTATGGCGTCGCGCGCCAGGCGCACGGAGGCATCCACGGGGCCTTCGCCGGGGACCCCTTTGCCCACATCGTGGAATAACAGCGCAAACATCACGACCGACGGCTGTTTCACTTCCGCCAGCAGCTCGCTATAGCCCGCCGGCAGGTTCCTGAGGTTCTGCATGGTGACGAGGGTGTGCTCGTCCACCGTGTAGCGGTGATAAAAGTCGCGGATCACCAGGCATTCGATGCGCTCCATCTCCGGGAAAATGGCGGCCAGCACGCCAGTTTCGTGCATCGCCCGGACGGCCAGCGGCGCGTGCGGGAGCGAGAGGATCGTATTCAGCGCGGGCCACAGGGGCCGCGGCCCGGCGAAGTGCGCGCGCAGGGCGGCGATTCGCGATTCGATGCGCTGCTCGGCCTCGAGGGAAAGACGAATGCCGTGGCGCGCCACGAATTCGAACAGGCTCAGCGCCAGTTCCGGCTCGACGTCCAGGCTTTGCGGGGCGCGGAAGTGGATGCGCTCCCGATGCACGATGAAATCGGCGTTCGAGACGCGCGAGCGCCAGTCGCGGAACTGCGCGAAGAGCGAGCTGAACTGGGCCTCGCTCGAATCCAGGGCGCGGATGGCGGCGCGGTACACGACGCGGGCGTGGCGATAGTAGTCGCGCATCCATTGGGCGGCGTCGCCCGCCCGCCATAGCTCCGCGATGCCGTCCTGGGCGTCGAAGGAAAGCGCGTTATTGTCGCGCCCGGACTGGAAATGCAGATAGCAGCGGAGCCGCCCGAGAAAGCGGAAGGCGGCCTCCAGTTCCGGCGCCGGCGAATCCCGCGCGCCATGCAGTTGATCGAGCCAGCAGACGAGCTGATGATCGCGCAGGCCGCCGGGAGCCTCCTTCACGTTGGGTTCGAGGTGATAGAGCGTGCCGGCGTACTTGGCGTGGCGGGCGCGCGCCAGTTGCGCCAGGTTGCGGACCAGCGGCCCGCGGTTGCCGTGGATAAATCGCGGCAGTTTTTCCGCCAGGCCGGCGTAGAGCGCGCGGTCGCCGGTGAGGTAGCGCTGGTCGAGCAGGCTGATGTTCAGCTCGATGTTGCCGTCGTGAACCTCGGTGCACTCGGCGGGCGTCCGGACCGAGTGGCTGACGCGCAGGCCGGAGTCCCACAGGTGCCGCAGAAACCCCGCGATGGCGTCCTTCGAGGCCAAGGCCAGCTTCTCGGAATCGAACAGCAGCAGCAGGTCCACATCCGAGTAGGGGAACAACTGGCGGCGGCCATAGCCGCCCACCGCGAGCACGGCCAAACCGGCTGGCGCGGTTGGAAGCAGCAACTCCGCCGCAGCTTCCAGCACCAGGCCGTCGACCTGCGCGGTGCGCACGGCCAGAGCGGTGGCGGCATCGCCGGTAGCGAGGAAGTCCCGTCGGATCGAGGCTAGTCCGTCGCTAGAGGGCCGATTCTCCACGATCGTCGTTCCGGATGCGTATGGCTTCGGCCACGTCGTAGACAAAGATCTTGCCATCGCCGATCTTGCCGGTGCGCGCGGCGGCGGAGAGCGCCTTGAGGACTTCTTCGAACCGGCTGGAGGGCACCACCATTTCCAGCTTGACCTTGGGCAGCAGGTCCACGTTGTACTCCTGCCCGCGGTAGACCTCCTTATGCCCCTTCTGACGACCGTGACCGCGCACCTCGCTGATGGTCATGCCGTCGATGCCGATGCCTTTCATCGCTTCCTTCACTTCGTCCAGTTTGAACGGCTGGATGATCGCCTCGATTTTCTTCATGTAGTAATCCTAACTGGCCTCCGGTTACGACTCGAATATATACCCTTCTTCGCCGTGCATGCTGACATCCAGGCCCTCGATCTCCTGCGGCTTGCTGACGCGCAGCCCCACGGTCGAATCGCAGATCTTCAGAATGACGAGCGTGCCCACAATGGCCAGAACCCAGGCGATGCAGCAGGCGATAAACTGGTTCAGCACCTGGGCGCCATTGCCGTCCACCAAGCCCAGGGGCAGTGTGTGGCCGGCGGCGTCCTTCAAACCTTCATTTACGGCGCTGGTGGCGAAGACGCCGGTGAGCAAGGCTCCCAGCGTTCCACCCGCCCCATGCACGCCGAAAGCGTCGAGCGAATCGTCATACCCGAACCTGGCCTTGACGCGCGTGACCATCAAGTAGCACACCACGCCCGCGCACAGCCCGATGAGGAGCGCCGGAAACGGCTTGACGAAGCCGGACGCCGGTGTGATGGCCACCAGGCCCGCCACGCATCCCGAGATGCCGCCCAAAACGCTGGGCTTGCCGCTACAGAGCCATTCCGCAGCCACCCATCCGAGCGTGGCGGCGGCGGCGCCGAAATGCGTCGCCACGAACGCGCTGGTGGCCAGGCCCGAGGCTGCCAGCGCGCTGCCGGCGTTGAATCCAAACCATCCCACCCACAACAGGCAGGCGCCGATAAAACTGATCACCAGGTTGTGCGGCTTCGACGGAAACTCGGGATACCCCAGCCGCTTGCCCAGGTACAGCGCGCAAATCAGGGCCGAGACGCCGGAGGTAATATGCACCACCGTGCCGCCGGCGAAATCGAAACAGGGAATCCGGCCGCCCAGGAACGCGTTCAGGAACCCGCCCTTGCCCCACACCATGTGCGCCATCGGAAAATACACCAGGAAGCACCACAGCGTCATGAACAGCAGCATGGCGCTGAATTTCATGCGCTCGGCGAACGCTCCGCAAATCAATGCCGGGGTAATGATGGCGAACATCAACTGGTAAATCATCAAGGTCTGCTGCGGGATGGTGGGCGCGTAATCGGGATTGGGCGCGCTGCCCACATTGTTCAGCAGCGCGAAATGCAGATTTCCCACGAACGGCGAAGGCCCGCCGAAGACCAGGCTGTAGCCCACTACCGCCCAGAGAACGGTTACCACCGCCATCAGGATAAAGCTCTGCATCATGGTACCGAGAACGTTCTTTCGCCGCACCAGCCCGCCGTAAAAGAGGGCCAGGCCGGGGCCTGTCATCATGAGGACCAGCGCGGCGCTGATCAGCATCCAGGCGTTATCTCCGGCGCTTTGCGCGGACTTGGTAGCGGTTTCGAGGGCCGCCAATCTTGCCTGAAGATCCGGGGTGGCCTGCGCCAACAGGGCCGCGGGCGTGGTAAGGAGTGCAAGCGCACAGAGCTTGGATAAGTGTCTCATCGTGGGACCGACTGCGAACTAGGCTGTCTAACCGATTGTCTCCCATGGCTTTCGGCACCCCAAGACGGAACTTTCTATGGGCCGGATTGGATTTTTTTATGGCCGCCCGGCGATGGCAACGGTTTTGGCAATTCGTCTATAATCCCAATATGGCTTGGCGCATAGGCTACCTCGACGTGGTCGTCCCGCGCGGTCCGGGCGGCGCTACCGTGCTGATTGGTCTCATCCTCGCCCTGGCAGTGATCGCCGGCGGCATCTGGTGGGTTCGCCGGCGCCGGAAGCGCGCTTGAGTATTTGGCTGCAACTGCCCATCGGCTACCTGCTCTCCGTCATGGTGGAGGCGCCAGTGCTTCTGTTGGCGCTCTCGCCAGTGCATCCGCGTTGGCGTAAATGGTTCGCGGCGTTTTGGCTGACCGGCTGTTCGTATCCCATCGTCGTGCTGGTGCTTCCCGTCTGGACAGGCAACTGGTACGTGCCGGTAGCGGAGACGTTTGCGCCGTTGTTCGAGTGCCTGCTGTTCGCCGCGCTGTTCCCCGAAGGCCGCAATCGGCGCGACATGGCGGCCATCGTCGCCGCCAATCTCGCATCCTTCGCCTGGGGCGAGTTGCTATTCGGCGTGCTGCGGCTTGGGGCCGTGAGATAGGTGAGCCAGCCGCAATCCGAACCAGAGCGCCAACGCGCATACCAGCACGGCCGCCACCATCGGATCGCGCATGCCGGCCAGCGGCCGTAGGTGGCTGAACCCGGGCAAGGCTCCCACCAGCAAGGCGATGCCGGTCAGGCCGAAGGCAAAGGCAGGCTCTCGTGGAAGAGACTCCGAAACCGCCGCCAGCGCCACTGGCATAGTCGTGGCCACCAGAAACATGGCGAGCATCTTCTCCACGTGAGAGGCAGTGCCGAACATGAGCAGCGGTATCGACATTGTGAGGGTGCAGACCGCGGTCCGCATCCAGCCGAACCGATCCGCCAGCACGCCCCCCAGTCCCTTGCCCAAAGTGGCAGCCAGGACCATGAGCACGGCCAGCGCCGGCGACGATGTCCACGGGAAGCTGAACGCCAGGCCGAGCAGCGACCGCATCGCGACCGAGATCAACAGCAACAGCAGAATCAGTCGTCCACGCCCCAAGGGATGTTGCGGCCTGTCCCGAGGCTGCGGCACGGGCGCCTCGTGAACCAGCAGTAACACCGAAAACATGCCCAGCAGGAGCGCACCCGTCCAGAGTGCGGAGAATCCGCTCTCGCCCAGTAAAGTCCCCAGGAACAGCCCGGCGGCGCCCGGCGCGACGAAGATTCCCGCGGGCGCCGCGAATCCGGGCTTCAACCGAAGCCCGACGCTTCCGCCTCCGAGGTGGAACAGCGCATTGCCGGCGCCCGCGACGCATACAGCCGGGATCGGGAGGGAACCCGGGACAATCATCGCCACCGCGGTCAGCGCACATCCAGTTGCCGCCGCCTGCCAGTACCATTGCCGGCTGTCTACCGCCAGTGCCAGCAACGGCTGCAAGCCGAATGCGAGGAGGCCGTATGCCGCAGCCAGGGCGGCGAAGGCGCCCACGTCGCCATGGTGGGATGCGAACCACCCGAACAGAAGTGCCGCGCACGCGGCATCGACAGCGGCGTGCGCACTGCCGTAAAGAACGAGAGTCGTAACCCCTTATTATCCACGCAACGCCGACCGGACCGTAATTCCCATCCTCCACCCTCCTGCTGCTTTACCCGCACGGTGAAATCGTGTTCAAATCGGTCTTTAGAGGTGAAATAGATGAAGAAAGCGCCGCCGGAGAAAGTGTCGCAAGAAGTAATCACCTTTAACGTCAACGAACTGGAGCCGTTGCTCTCCCCGCCACCCATGCGCATCCCGCCGTTCGAGCCGACCGTGGTCAAGGTGAAGAGCGGGGAAAGCATGCTGATCCGTCCGATGAAAATCGAGGAGGCGCCCCTGTTCCTGGCTTACATCAAGAAGTTGATGGATGTCGACCATGATTTTTACGACATCGTGGGCGCACGGGTTTACGCCGAGGTGCTGGGCTGGGTCAGGAACCGGTTGAAGGACCCGTATCAGCTTCTGGGAATCATCGATGGGCACGTGGTGGCATTCTGCAATGGCCGTCTGATGAATGAGGACATCAACATCAGCCTGCACAGCATGGCCTTCCGACGAGGCTTGCGCGCCGGCGCCATCATGTATTACGCCAAGTGCGACTACTGTTTCGAGACCTTGAAACAGAAGGAATTCTGGGCCACTTACGAGAGCTATAACGGCCTCAAACGGTGGGGCATTGGAATGGCGCAACCGTCCTATCCCTGGCCCAATCTCCAGCATGAGCTGGGCGGCGCCAAAGTCTTCTATGTCACTCGGGAATATTGGCAGACCACGGTCAAGAATTATCTGGAAGAAATGATCCAGACCAAGTTGGAACGGCCGGTCCCCGCCGAAGTTCTGAAGCGCAACGAGAACATCGTGATGCCGGAGAAACTGGAAGAAGATTGACGCACCGGCTGCACTACAATTCGAGGCTGCGCGTGGGGCCGCTCGAACCGGCAAAGCTCGCGCCGAACCTGCGCGTTCTCGAAAAGCTGCTACGGGCATCCGCGCCCGCCAGGAGCCTGGCCTTCCTGATCGACGATGGAGGCGGACGAACCTTCGCCTCAGCCTTCGAGAAGGAACTGGCGCGCCGGATCGGCGCTGGAGTCGGGCGATTGGTCCATGGGGATCTGGAAGGCGGCGCGTCGCGGATCAGAGGTCTCGGCTACGGCCTGACGCCCAGCGGCGACGACTTTCTGGCCGGCTTCCTGCTGGGCATGCATGCGCTGGAGATGGCCGCTGGCATCGACCTGGCCGCCGAACGCCGCGCGGTCCGCGAGGCCTCGCGCGGCGCCAACCCGTTCTCCGAGGCGATGCTGCGCTCGGCTGTGGAAGGCCGGTCGTTCGAGCGGGCCAGTTCGCTCATTCGAGCTTTATTCGAGGGCGCGGAGGCGGATGTGGAACGGCACACGCGGCGCCTGTTCGCGGTGGGCGCAAGCTCCGGCGCGGATCTGGGAGTAGGCCTGCTTTTCGCTTGTGGGGCAGGTTGGGAACCTGCAGGCGGGTTGCTAACCCGCCTGCGCCGATTTCCAATCGGCGCGCAGGATACCATCCTGCCCCACGATAAGGCGATTGCATGGTCGTAAAAGGCGAGATCAGAACCGGCGTGTACTTCGACTCGGTCACGCTCATGATCGTGGGGCGGGATATCACCGCGGCCACGGGCGTGCTGGATGCCGCAGTGGTCATGGGCACCGGGGAGAACCAGGCCATTTTGAAATCCGCGGGCCTTTGGCTGCGCCAGTTCGATGCCGCCTCCGACACCGACCTTCTTCTGGCCGTCAAAGCGGCCAACGCGGAGACCGCAGCCGGCGCTTTGCGCGCGGCCGGCGAGCAGCTCAAGACCGTGCGCAACCGCACCGCAGCCACTGACGAGTGGCGTCCCCTGAGCCTCGAGGGGGCGCTCCGGATTCTGCCGGGCGCGAACGTGGCCCTCATCTCGGTGACCGGCCGCTATGCGGGCGAGCAGGCCATGCAGGCGCTGAAGGCCGGTCTCAACGTTATGCTGTTCTCCGATAACGTGCCGCTGGCGCAAGAGATCGAGCTCAAGAAGTTCGCGCGCGCCAAGGGTTTGCTGCTCATGGGACCCGACTGCGGCACCGCCATCATCAATGGGGTTCCGCTGGCCTTCGCCAACGCGGTCAGTCGCGGCGACATCGGCATTGTCGCGGCCGCCGGGACGGGCCTCCAGGAGGTCAGCAGCCTCATCTCCAACCAGGGCGCGGGAATCTCCCAGGCCATCGGCACGGGCGGCCGGGACGTGAAGAAAGAGGTCGGTGGAATCATGTTCCTGGAGGGCCTGAAGGCTCTCATTCAGGACGCGGCCACCCGCGTGATCGTGCTGATTTCCAAACCTCCCCACGAGTCCGTCTTGAGGAAAATCGGCGAGGTTTTGAAGGGCGTCCGCAAGCCCGTCATCGCCGTATTTCTTGGCGCCGATGAGAAGACGGTGCAGCGCTACGGGATGACACCGGCCGCCACCCTCGAAGATGCCGCGCTGATGGCGTGTGGGGCGGACCCCCTGGTCCG
>JBAWDI010000158.1:0-2975 GCA_049590695.1 Bryobacteraceae bacterium | reverse complement strand
CGTGCTGCCTGACGCCGTCGGCTCCCTGCACCACGCGATTTCGGAGCTCAATGCCCAGCCTACAGATACCCCTGTCCAACGCTTCAAGTGCAGCCTTACGACTGCCCGCGCATGGCTCGGGGCCAGGGTGGTTCGCTACACCTTCCCTGTACGACTCTTTCATTCGCTACTCCATGCCGGTAGGAATACCGGCATGGCAGGCGAAACGCCTGCTCCACAGTCTATGTGGCGACCACACCTCGTGTGGCTGGCCAGTGCACGGCCAGATGGCTGCGCAGCCTCAGAATGGCTTGCGACTTCAGTTGCGAAACGCGGGATTCGTGCAGGTGGACAACCAGGGCGATCTCGCGCAACGTCAATTCATCGTGGTAGTAGAGGCTGAGGACCTTGCGTTCAATTTCGGGGATTCCATCGATGGTTTCGGCCAGGAGGCGCTGCAGTTCGGATTTCTCCAGCAGAGTGGAGGGAAGATTCCGGCCGTTATCCGGAAGGTAGTGCAGCATGTTTCTGCCGTGCTCGCCGCTGGTGTATTCCAGGCTGGCGATGTTCAGGCCGCGGGTTTCCACCAGCCATTGGTGGTACACCTCGATCGGGATTTGCAGTTGGGCGGCAATCTCGTCTTCGGCCGGCAACCGCTGGAGGCGCTGTTCGGCCGCCGCAATGGCGGCTTCGATTTGCTTGGCCTTGCGGCGTTTCTGCCGCGGCGCCCAATCCAGGCCGCGCAAGCCGTCCAGAATGGCGCCGCGGATTTTGTACTCCGCGTAGGTTTTGAGCTTGACGTTGTGACGGGAGTCGAAGTGGTCGATGGCCGAAATCAGGCCGATTACGCCGGTGGACACCAGGTCTTCCAGGCCGATGTTTTCCGGCAGGCGCTCCTGGATGCGCCGCGCGATGAGCCGCACTTGCGGCAGATGCTCCAGGATGAGCCGCTCGCGGTCATGGCCGCCGATTACTTCCGCCACCGCATTCGAGTACATAGACACGCCGCCCTGAGGGATCTATCGTCAGGCAGCCAGGTTTCCTGTAGAGGGCGGCTCGATTTGAGATTTCGAATCGGATTATCCTATTTATGAGACGGACTTACGGGGCCGTCCAGCCAAGGAGACGCGCATGCGATCTATCTCCAAGATCCTGCTGCCGGTGGATTTCTCGGAGCGCTCGACGGGAGCGGCGCGCTATGCGCGGGCGCTGGCCCGGCACTTCCAGGCGGAACTCATTTTTCTGCATGTTTTGACGCCTCCCAGCCATGAATTCGGGGCGCTGGAGATGGCGGGTTCCATGCTGGATGAACTGTATCGCAACCGGGCTGAGCGGGCCTCCGAGGAACTCGATCGGTTCATGACCGCCGAGCCGGCCGGCCTGAAGGTGCGGAGGATGGTGCTGGAAGGCGATCCGGCGAATCAGATTGTGGATCTGGCGCGCGAGGAAGGAGCGGACATCATCGCCATGCCCACCCACGGCTACGGGCCGTTCCGGCGGTTCATCCTGGGGTCGAACACCGCCAAGGTGCTGCACGACGCCGACTGCGCGGTGTGGACGGGAGTGCATTTGGAGCAAGCGGCGGCAGTGGCTTCGATTCCGTTCCGCAGCATATTGTGCGCGGTGGACCTGGGTCCGCAAAGCTCCAAGACGCTCGACTGGGGGGCCTGGCTGGCGCGGCAGTTCGGGGCGCGGCTGGGCGTGGTGCACGCGATCACGGGCGTACCCGACCTGGGCGACGATCCGCAATGGCAGTGGAGGACGGAGACCCGCGCCGCGGCCGGGCGGGAGTTGTTCCGTCTGCTGGACGGCGTGGGCGCGGAAGCCGATCTCTCGATTGAAGCGGGAGAGCCGGCGCAGGTGATCTGTTCCGCCGCCGCGCGCGCGGCGGCGGACGTCCTGGTGATCGGGCGCGGTTCCGCCGCCGGGGTATTCGGGCGCTTGCGGACCAACGCATACGCCATCATCCGGCAATCGCCCTGCCCGGTGGTGAGCGTGTAAAGGGTGCGCGACTTTAAAGGGGCAGGCACGCAGTTTCTTGTGGCATGGGCAAGCTAAAGCATGCCCCACCAATCAGTCAACACTTCCTTTTGTGCCGCGCACCCGCCTTTAAACCAGGCACCGCGTTTTCTTGGTACATTGCATGGAGTGAGGTCTCGCACCCTTTATCAGGTTCTGGAAGAAGCCGCCCGCGCGCACGGCGATGCACCCGCGCTCATTCAGCCGGGCTCGCCGCCCTGGTCGTGGAACCAGTACCGGCAGGCGGTGGACGAAATCGCGGCCGGGTTGCGGGCTCTGGGAATCGGAAAAGGCGACATCGTGGCGCTGAATTCCGAGACGCGCCTGGAGTTCTACCTGGCCGATCTGGGGATCGTGGCCAATGGCTCGGTGGCGGCGGCGCTGTACCCCAGCTATCCGTGCAAGGACCTGATGCGCACCATGGAAACCGCGGGGGCGTGCGCGGCTTTCATCGAGAACCCGGAGATGCTCGAAGCGCTGCGGCAGGCGCCGGTGCGGCAGTGGATTCTGCTTACCGGACGGGCGGCGGGCGCACTGGCATTAGACGACCTCCGTGAAATGGGCCGGAAGGCGCTGGAACTCGATCCGGCCTTGATGGAGCGGCTCAGCTCGGAAGTGGACCCCTCCGACCCGGCGGTCCTGTATCTGACTTCCGGCGCCACCGGAGAGCCGAAGATGGCGCTGGTGACGCACCACGCCATCGTGTCGAACATCGACATGGGTCCGGCGGCGCTGCGGATGGGGCCGGACGATTCCACGGTGGTGTTCCTGCCGTCGGCGCACATCGCGCAGCGCGTGGTGATGGAGTTCCTGCCCATCCGCTGCGGCATGCCGGTGACCTTCGCCGAGAGTCTCTTCAAGCTGCCGCAGGAAATCCGCAACGTGCGGCCCACCATTCTGCTGGCGCCTCCGCGCGTGTGGGAGCGTATTTACTCGACCATCTGCACGGAGCTGCGCAAGCGCCCGGCTCCGGCGCG
>JBAWDI010000157.1:0-14650 GCA_049590695.1 Bryobacteraceae bacterium | reverse complement strand
ACCGAGTGGTCGCCGCCCAGCACCAAGGGCACGCTGCCGCGCGAGAGCGCCTGCTCCACCAGCGCCGCCAGCCGTCCGCACGTGGCCGCGATTTGCGGAAGATATTTGGCGCTGGCATCGCCCTCGGGCAACGCTTCGGCCTGCTCCACGGGCACGTTGCCGAGGTCTTCCACGGTGTAGCCCAGCGACGCCACACGGGCGTTCAGGTTGGCCACGCGCATGGCCGATGGCCCCATATCCACGCCGCGCCGCCCTTGGCCGAGGTCGAGCGGCGCCCCGATGATCGCGATGTGCGACTGCCGCATGAGTTCGAACTCCAGTATAAGGTAAGGCAGTGGCACTCACCGAAACTCGGCTGTTTCCCTCGTGTTATACATCCAGCTTGGTGAGGTGAGATGAAACGAGACTGTTTGCGTGGATTGCTCTTCCTGACAGTTGGGTCCGCCCTGTTCGGCCAGGCCCCGACAATTACCGGCGTCTCGAACAACGCCAGCGGCGCGCCGGCCATTGAAAGCGGCTCGTGGGTCTCGATCTACGGCACCGGCCTCGCCGCCACCACGCGGCAATGGCAGGCCTCCGACTTCTCCGGAAACAACCTTCCGACCACGCTCGATGGCGTCAGCGTCCTGATCGACGGAAAGAAGGCCGCCATCTCCTACGTCAGCCCCGGACAACTGAACGTTCAGGCGCCCACCGACACCGCTACCGGGGCGGTGCCGGTGCAGGTGACCAACTCTTTCGGCATGGCTACTGGCACGGCGACGCTGCAAGCCTATTCGCCGGCGTTCTTCACTTTTCAGGCGAAATACGCCGCTGCCGTGCATAATAGCGATGGCGTATACGTGGCGCCGGCCGGGAGTTTCGGGAGCGCGGTGGCATCGCGGCCGGCCCAGCCCGGGGAAACGCTTCAGATCTACGCCACGGGGCTTGGCCCCACCACGCCCGCGGTGCCGGCCGGCCAACTGGTGGGCAGTGCCGCGCCGCTCGCGAACGTCACCCAACTGAAGGTGACGATCGGCGGCGTGGCCGCAGCCGTGCAGTTCGCCGGCATCGTGGCCGCCGGGGAGTACCAGATCAACGCGACGGTCCCGCAAGTGCCGAACGGAGATCAGCCGATTCTGGCGACCATCGCCGGTGTGAGTTCCCAAACGGGGGTGTCAATTCCAATCCTGAACCCGGCGGGCGCGCCCGTCACGGTGACGCTTGCGCCCGCCAGCAGCACCATCCGCTGCGGCGCTACTCTGGGTTTCACCGCCAAGGTGGCCAACACCACCGACGCGGCGGTGAACTGGCAGGTCAATGGGCAAGGGGGAGGCAACTCGACGGTGGGGACCATCTCCTCCGCGGGCGTCTACACCGGGCCCGCCGACCTGCCGACCCCCACGGCGGTGATCGTGACCGCCGTCAGCCACGCCGACCCCACGGCCAAGGCCAACGCGACCGTGAATCTGCAGAACCCTCTGCCGGTTGTCGCGTCGGTGACTCCCAACCCGGTGAATCCCGGCAAGGCGACCATAACGGTTCACGGAACCGGGTTGGCGAATGGAGCCGTCGTCTATTTCGCCGGCACCGCGCTGCCCACCGTTTTCGTGTCCGACACGACGCTGACGGCCACCGGCACAATCGCGATGCCGGTGGGGCGTCTGGCGGCGGTGAAGGTGACCAATCCGAACCCCGGCACGGCCACCTCCGCCCTTATCGCGGTGCCCGTCCGCGTGGCTGTTGAGGCGATGCCGTACGCCAACGCGGTCCGCTTCCTCGAAATGACCACCTGGGGACCCACACCGCAAAACGTTGTGGATATTCAGACCATGGGGCTAAACGCCTGGCTCGCCGCGCAGTTTGCCGCGCCCGCCAGCGCCTGGCCCGATCCCAACACCACCACCGAAGGCGTGGCCCGCTTGCAGACCGCCTTCTTCAACATCGCGTTGAATGGCGGCGATCAACTTCGCCAGCGTGCGTCGTTCGCCCTGGCGCAGATTCTGGTGGCCTCCGCTGTCAAAGACCTGCAGTTCGAGCAGATGGTGTCCTACCAGCGATTCATGGCCGACTACGCCTTCGGCACCTACCGCGACCTGCTGACCGCCACCACCTTGAATCCTGCCATGGGCTACTTCCTCGACATGGTGAACAACACCAAGGCCAACCCCGCTACGGGCACCGCGGCTAACGAGAACTACGCGCGCGAGTTGATGCAACTCTTCACCTTGGGCCTGGTGCAATTGGATTCCCAGGGCAATCCCATCACGGCCGGCGGCGCCACGGTTCCCGAATACGGCCAGTCCGACGTCTCGGCAATGGCCAAGGTGATGACCGGCTGGACCTACGGCGAGACGCCCGGTTTCGCGTCGCTGTGGACCAACATGCCGTACTATTTCGGACCCATGGTGGCGTTCGAGAATTATCACGACACCACGCAGAAGAACATCAACCTGCCGATTCCTTGCGTGATCTCCGCCGGCGGGACGGCGGAGAGCGACCTGAGCGCGGCGCTCGATTGTATCTACCGGCAGACGAACCTGGCCCCGTTCGTCTCCTACCGGCTGATTCAGCGGTTCGTGATGAGCAACCCGTCGCCCGCGTATGTAGGCCGGGTGGCGAGCGCATTCCAGACTTCGCAGGGCAACTTGCAGGCGGTGATTACGGCCCTGCTCACCGATCCCGAAGCGCAGAGCGAAGGCTCGGGCAAGCTGGCGGAACCGATCCTCTATGCCACCGGGCTGCTGCGCGCGCTCAATGCCACGGTTACGGCCGCCGATGCGCTCACCAATCAGGGCACCCTCATGGGCCAGACCGCGCTCACGCCCGGCAGCGTGTTCAGCTACTTCTCGCCGTTCTATCGAATTCCCGATTTGACGCCGCCGCCGGTGGCGCCCGAATTCCAGGCGCTGAATGCCGCCACCGCGCTGGCGCGCGCCAACTTCGCCTGGCTGGTGGCCGGCAACGGCATCTCCGGCGGCATCAAAGTGGACCTGACCAATTTTCTGGATCTGGCCAACAATCCGCCCGACCTGGTGGAGGCGCTCAACCAGGCGCTGTTCCGCGGCGAAATGGATGCCAATGTGCGCGGGCTTCTGACCACCGCCGCCAGTCAATCCACCAGCACGGCGGCGAGGGTGCGCAGCGCGCTCTATGCAGCGGCGGCCGCGCCGCAATATGAAATCGAACGGTGAGAGGAGAAACACGGCCATGACACTCCAACAACTTCGATCGCGTCGCGACTTTCTGCGCCTCGGCGGCCGCACGCTTTCCACCATCGGGGCGGCCGCGGCCTTCGGACAAGCCGGCCTGATGACCGCGCGGGCACAATCGTCCGGCAATTACCAGGCTCTGGTGTGCATCTTCCTGTTCGGCGGCAACGATGCCAACAACATGCTGATCCCCAACGACACCGCGACGTACGCCAACTACCAGAAGATCCGCCAGAACCTGGCCCTGCCGCAGGCTTCGCTGCTGACTATTCACGACCCGGCCACCAACGCCAACTATGGTTTGCACCCCAGTTTCGCGCCCATCGCCGGGCTATACAACACCAGCAAGCGCCTGGCGCTGGTTGCCAACGTGGGCACGCTGGTGCAGCCGGTGCCGCGAGGTTCGAATGGATTGCCGCAGCTCAGCTCCGTGCCGCTGCCGGTGAACCTGTATTCGCATTCCGACCAGCAAAACGAGTGGCAGAACGCCGTGCCGCAGGGCGGCGCCACCACTGGCTGGTCCGGGCGGCTGGCCGACAAGCTGGCGGGGATTTCCGGCGGCGTGGTGCCGCCCGCCATCAGCATCAGCGGCAATGCGCTTCAGTTGATCGGTGAGACCACCCAGCCCTCCACCGTGAACACCAGCAATTTCGGGCTGACGGCGCCCGCCACCGATCCGGGATCTGTGGCCTTGCAGAACATGCTCACCCTTTCGAGCGGCGTGACCCTTATTCAGGCGGCGCAGAATTCGCTGAAGGATGCCATCGCCGTGGCGCAGGCCGTGAATGCCGCGGTGGCCGGCAGCAGCAACCTGGGCGTCGCGTTTGCGAACACCGATATCGGCACGCAACTGGCGCAGGTGGCCAAGCTCATCCAAGTGCGCGCGGCGCTCGGCGCCACCCGGCAGATCTTCTTCTGCAGCCAGGGCGGCTACGACACGCACTCCAATCAACTGCCGCAGCAGGTGACGCTCTACAGCAACCTGGCCGCCGCGCTGGCGGCTTTCGACCAGGCCATGGGCCTGCTCTCGGTCGAGAACAACGTGACCACGTTTACCGAATCCGACTTCAGCCGCACCTTCCAGCCCAACGGCAACGCCGGCAGCGACCACGGATGGGGCAGCCACGCGCTGGTGATGGGCGGCGCCGTGAACGGCGGCAACCTGTATGGCGCGTTCCCCACCCTCACGCTAGCCGGCCCCGACGACTCCGGGACCCGCGGCACCTGGGTCCCCAGCACCTCCGAGGACCAGTACGGCGGCGCCTTGGCGAAGTGGTTCGGCCTTTCCGCGCAAGCGGACTTGGACTATGTCTTCCCGAACCTGCACAATTTCGGGTACCGGACGCCGGCGTTTGTCTAGCTTCCGAGGTGGCCCCACCCGCTGACGATTGGCCTCCCGGTGCAGACTCTGCACTCACGGTGACAGATTTGCACCCGCGTTCACGGTTGGGCGTCTCGATTCGGGGCGCAAAACCCTGCAAATCAGCGGCATGCCTCTTGAGAAAGAGGTTGGTACCGCGCGTGCATTCGAACCCCGATGGTCCAACAACCCCCTCAGGAGGGCAAAGACAATGTTGACGAATGCAACGCAGTTGAAAGGTCTTGTGATCCGTGCTACGGACGGCGAGCTCGGGACTGTAGATCAGTTCTTTTTCGACGATGAAACGTGGGCCATCCGCTACCTCACGGTGGAAACCGGCGGCTGGCTGGGCGGCCGGCGAGTGCTGATCTCACCCATCTCCGTGGTCCATACGGATTGGCAAGCCAAGCGACTGGATGTGGCGCTGACGAAAAGGCAGGTTGAGAAAAGTCCCGACATCGATACGCACAAGCCGGTCTCCCGGCAGCACGAGGCCGCGTACCTCGGGTATTACGGATATCCCTCTTATTGGGGCGGACCCTACCTGTGGGGCCCGGCGTTCTACCCGGCGGGCCTGGCTGGTGCGACAACTGCTGCCGCGGAAGCAATGGCGCAGAAAATCGGTAAAGAGTCGGCGGATTCGCATCTGCGCAGCACCGAAGCCGTCATTGGCTATAGCATTGAGGCCTCCGATGGCTATATCGGCCATGTGGACGGGTTTCTGGTGGACGATGAAGCCTGGGCGATCCGCTATATCGAGGTGGCGACGCGGAATTGGTGGCCGGGCAAGAAGGTGCTGGTCTCACCCGCGTGGATTGAAGGGGTGAGCTGGATGGAATCTAAAGTCCACGTCGGCCTCTCGAGGGAAGCCATCAAGGATGCACCGGAGTACATCGAGTCCGCGCCGATCACTCGAGAGTATGAAAACCGGCTCTACTTCCACTACGGCCGGCCGCCATACTGGCTGCACGACGCCGAACACAAGTCTTCTTTTTCCCTGGCCGGAGTGTAAGACGGGGCGCGGGCGTCAGCCGCCGCTGCCGCCGGCTCGACACAAGTTCCGTTTTTAGATTTGGAGACGCGCATGAAAGCCACCGAACAACTGCACCAGATGGGTCAGAGCCTTTGGCTCGACAATATCACGCGGGGACTACTTACAAGCGGCACGCTCGAACGGTACATCCGCGACCTGTCGATCACCGGACTCACGTCGAATCCGAGCATCTTCGACCACGCCATCCGCGACACGGGGTTCTATGACGAGGCGATTCGCGGGAAGATCGAGGCCGCGCAGGGCGCCGAGAAGCTATTCTTCGATCTCGCGCTGGAAGATCTGACAAAGGCAGCCGACCTGTTCCGGCCCATTCACGATGCCACCAATGGCGTGGACGGCTGGGTGTCCCTGGAGGTATCTCCGCTTTTGGCGGACGAGCCCGTGAAGACGCTCGAGGCTGCCAGGCGGTTATTCGCCGCGGCGGGCCGGCCGAATCTGTTCATCAAGATTCCCGGAACTCCGAAAGGACTCTCGGCCATTGAAGACGCCATCTTCGCCGGTATTCCCGTCAATGTAACCTTGCTCTTCTCCCGCGATCAGTATTTGAAAGCCGCCAGTGCCTACATGCGGGGAATCGAGAGGCGGATCGAAGCCAGTCTCAATCCGGTTGTCCATTCCGTCGCGTCCATCTTTATCAGCCGCTGGGATGTGGCTGTTGCGGGTAAGGAGCCCGATGGATTGAGAGATCGTCTGGGCATCGCCGTTGCCAAACAGGCGTACCAGGCGTATCGCGATCTGCTGGTTTCGCCGCAGTGGGTGCAACTGGCGGCCCACGGCGCTTCCGTCCAGCGCCTGCTCTGGGCCAGCACCGGCACCAAGAATCCGAAGGCTTCGGACACTCTTTACATCAGTGCTCTGGCGGCTCCGGACACGGTGAACACCATGCCGGAGGCCACCCTGCTGGCGTTTGCGGATCATGGGCGGGTTCCCCATGCTTTACCCGCCGATGGCGGGGACTGCGAGGCCGTGCTGGACGGTTTCGCCCGCGCCGGCATTGACGCCGGCAAGCTGGCCGCGCAGCTCCAGCGAGAGGGCGCCGAGGCGTTCGTCAAAAGCTGGCGGGATTTGCTGCTGTGTGTCGAATCGAAGGGTCACGCGGTGGGTGGCGGAGCGGGAGTACGATCATGAAAACGAATCGGACGAATACCACGGATCATCCATTGACACCCGAGCTACTGAGGAAGATGAACGCCTACTGGCGCGCCGCCAACTATCTGTCGGTCGGCCAGATCTATCTTTACGACAACCCGCTGCTGAAGGAGCCGCTGAAGCTGTCTCACGTGAAGCCGCTGGTGGTGGGACACTGGGGCACGACGCCGGGCCAGAACTTCATCTATGTGCATTTGAACCGGGCGATCAAAAAGTACGACCTGGACATGTTCTACATCGCCGGTCCCGGTCATGGCGGCCCGGCGATAGTGGGAAACGTGTACCTGGAAGGCACCTGGAGCGAGGTCTATCCGAACGTCACCCAGGACGAAGCCGGGCTCAAGAAGCTGTTCACGCAATTCTCGTTCCCCGGCGGGATTTCCAGCCATGTGGCGCCGACCACGCCGGGGTCGATTCACGAGGGCGGCGAATTGGGTTACTCGATCAGCCATGCTTTCGGGGCGGCGTTCGACAATCCCGGTCTGATCGTCGCCTGCGTTGTGGGCGACGGCGAATCGGAAACAGGCCCCTTGGCGACCGCATGGCAGTCCGACAAGTTCCTCAATCCGATTACCGACGGAGCCGTGCTGCCGATCCTGCACCTCAATGGATACAAGATCAGCAATCCGACCGTCCTGGCCCGTATCGAGCACGAGGAACTGGAGCAATTCCTGCGCGGCTGCGGCTGGACGCCCTACTTTGTGGAAGGCGACGAGCCGGAGAGGATGCATCAACTCATGGCCGCCACCATGGACAAGGCGATCGAACAAATCCGGGAGATCCAAAACAACGCACGGAGCAAGAACGATACCACGCGGGCGCGCTGGCCGATGATCGTCCTGAAGTCACCCAAGGGTTGGACGGGACCGAAAGTCGTCGACGGCCTGCAGATCGAGGGCACCTTCCGGGCGCACCAGGTGCCGCTGCTGGTGGATTCCGAGCATCCCGATCATGTCAAGCTGCTGGAAAGCTGGATGAAGAGCTACAAGGCCGAGGAGCTGTTCGATAAAAACGGCCGGCTGATGCCGGAATTGGCCGAGTTAGCGCCCAAGGGCGACCGGCGGATGGGCGCCAACCCGCACGCCAACGGCGGCATTCTGCTGCGCGACCTGCGCATGCCGGACTTCCACGCCCACGCGGTGAATGTGCCGTCGCCGGGCGCCGTCCAGGGCCAGGATACTCTGGTGTTGGGTAAGTTCCTGCGTGACGTGGCCAAGCTGAATCAGGATCAGCGTAATTTCCGGGTCTTCGGTCCGGATGAGACGGTCTCGAATCTTCTGGGCGCGGTTTTTGAAGTCACAAACCGACAGTGGGACGCGCGGAAAGTCGAGAACGATGAATTTCTCGCTCCCGCCGGACGCGTGTTGGATTCGATGCTCAGCGAGCACCAGTGCGAGGGTTGGTTGGAAGGATATCTGCTGACCGGGCGGCATGGACTGTTCAACAGCTACGAGGCTTTCATTCGCATTATCGACTCGATGTTCAGCCAGCACGCCAAGTGGCTGAAGGTATGTCTGGAACTGCCGTGGCGCCGGAAGATTTCGTCGCTGAACTATTTGCTGGCCTCCCACGTCTGGCAGCAGGATCACAACGGTTTCACGCACCAGGATCCCGGCTTCCTCGACCACGTGATCAACAAAAAGGCGGATATCGTGCGCGTCTACCTTCCGCCCGACGCCAACTGTCTGCTGTCGGTCTTCGATCACTGCCTGCGCAGCCGGAATTATGTCAACGTGGTGGTTGCGGGCAAACACGCCCTCCCGCAATGGCTGACCATGGACCAAGCGGTGGTGCATTGCACGGAAGGCATCGGCATCTGGCAATGGGCCAGCAACGACCAGGAGGGCGAGCCGGACGTGGTGATGGCCTGTTGCGGAGACACGCCCACACTGGAGATTCTGGCTGCCGTGTCCATCCTCCGCGAGCATCTGCCCGATCTGAAGATACGGGTGATCAATGTCGTCGATCTGATGAAGCTGCAGCCTAAGAGCGAGCACCCGCACGGGCTGAGCGAGAGGGACTACGATTCGCTGTTCACGAAAGACAAACACATCGTCTTTGGCTTCCATGGATACCCCTGGCTGGTCC
Source organism: Bryobacteraceae bacterium (assembly GCA_049590695.1). GTDB lineage: Bacteria > Acidobacteriota > Terriglobia > Bryobacterales > Bryobacteraceae > Fen-178. The sequence goes on along the minus strand of JBAWDI010000157.1, from coordinate 5,808 downwards.
ACCGGCTGACCTACCGCCGGACCAACCGCAACCTGCACGTGCGCGGCTACACGGAGGAGGGCACCATCACGACGGCCTTCGACATCAGGGTGCAGAACGACCTGGACCGGTTCCACCTGGTGCAGGACGTGGTTGACCGGGTGCCGCATTTGGGCTCCAAGGGGACGTACCTGAAGCAAACGATGCAGAACAAGCTCATCGAGCACAAGCAGTACATCGACAAACACGGCGAAGACATGCCGGAGATTCGAAACTGGAAATGGAGCCGGGGCGAAACGCAAAAAGGAGGCCGAAATGCCCATTCAACTCAATGAAGAGAACGGCGGGAAGATTCTCGCCGTCCACGTCAGCGGGAAGCTGATAAGAGCAGATTACGAGCGCTTTGTGCCCGAGTTCGAGCGGCTCGTCAAGCAGCAGGGAAAGCTGCGACTGCTGTTCGACATGACCGGCTTCCACGGCTGGGACGCCGGAGCGATGTGGGAGGACATCAAGTTCGGCAGTAGACACTTCGCCGACATCGAACGGCTCGCGATGGTCGGGGATAAGAAGTGGCAGCAAGGCATGGCGACGTTTTGCAAGCCGTTCACGACGGCGACGATCCGGTACTTCGACCATGCCGACGCCGCCGGCGCGCGGAAGTGGTTGAGTGAGGGGGAGCACCAATGAGTGAGAGTAACTACGGTAACCCAGGGAACGAAGGGCCGGAGCGCGAGCCCGTTCATCATGCCCCTCCTCCTTACTGGAAGCGTGCGCATCATGATTGGCGTGTTTGGGTCGGCCTGTTTTTTATGTTTGCGGCCATCACGATTTATGTCATGAGCGATAACCTGGCGTTGATCCCTCGCAGCCAGCCGTGGCATGCGCAGTCAGGCGCCGCCGGAAGATAGCGGAGACCAGGAAGGAAATGACTTTCATCGGGGATTTCAATCGCGACCTTGTGAGGCGACAGGGTGAGTAGATTCAAGTTGCAGCGCCTGGGAATGATCATGGAGCCGGAACCGGGCAATCCCCAGGAGGTGGAAGGCGTGCTGAATCCGGCTGCTGCGCGCGGCCCCGATGGAAAGCTCTACCTTTTTCCGCGGCTGGTGGCGAAAGGGAACTACTCGCGCATCGGGATTGCGCGAGTGCGGTTCAACGACGCCGGCGATCCGGCGGGCGTCGAGCGGCTCGGCATCGCACTGGAGCCGGAAGCCGATTATGAGCTTCGGCCCGGCGGGGGTGGCTGCGAGGATCCTCGGATCACGTTCGTGGAACCGCTCCAGCGCTACGTGATGACTTACGCGGCATTTTCAGCCCGAGGCCCACGAATCGCTCTGGCCATATCGGAAGACCTCTTCCACTGGAAGCGCCTGGGGCTGGCGGCCTTTGGTCCGTATCAGGGCATCGAATTCGCCAACGTGGACGACAAAGACGCCAGCCTTTTCCCGGTCGCGATTCCGAATCCATCCGGGCACCTGGAACTGGCCATCATCCACCGGCCGCTTTTCCCCGGCACTCGTCCTGAGGAAACCGCCTGCCACCCCGCGTCGCGCGAGGTGGATCTGGATCGGGAAAGCATCTGGATTTCCTACTGCCCGCCGCCTGTGGAGGGCCGTGAACCAAATCGCCTCGGTAAGTTTGCCTTTCATCACCGGTTGGCGGCTCCCGTGTCGCCCTGGGAGCGGCTCAAAATCGGCGGGGGCACTCCGCCCATCCTGGCCCGGCACGGCTGGCTGATCGTTTACCATGGCGTGAGCGAAATCGTGGAGCCGGGCAAAGCCGGGCACCAGTTGTGCTATTCGGCCGGGGTGATGGTGCTTTCGAAAGAGCATCCGCGCGTGATCCGCTATCGTTCGGCGGAGCCGGTGTTGACGCCGGCGCTGCCGCAAGAACGCGACGGCACGGTTGCCAACGTCGTGTTCCCCACCGGCATCGACCGGCGCGACGATCTGGGAACGCCGGACCGCTTCGACGTCTACTATGGGATGGCCGACAGCCGGATTGGCGTGGCACGCCTGGACGTGCCGGATTTCGAGCCGGCGGGAGGAGCCGCGGACCCGCCGGAAGCCAAGGTGTAACGCGATCGGGAGGATAGTCATGGTGCAACCGAATGCAGGCAAGCCCGAGGCGAAGCCGGGGACGAAGCCGGGGTCCAAGCCGGAGTCCAAGGACGATCTGAAAACCCTGCCCATGCCGGAAGTGGAGAAGAAACTGGGATCGTCTCCGGACGGCCTCAGTCAGGCCGAGGCGCAGAAACGGCTGACCCAATATGGCCCGAACGAGATTGCAGAAAAGAAAACCAATCCGTTTTTGAAATTCCTCACCTACTTTTGGGGACCTATCCCGTGGATGATCGAAGTGGCCGTGATACTGTCGGGCGTAGTCCGGCACTGGCCGGATTTCTTCATCATCCTTCTTCTGCTGGTTTCCAACGCCGTGGTCGGATTCTGGGAAGAGCGTCAGGCGGGCAACGCCATCGCCGCCTTGAAGGCCAAGCTGGCGATCAAAGCCCAGGTGAAACGCGATGGGAAATGGACCGATCCGGCGGCGCGCGAGGTGGTGCCGGGCGACGTCATCCGCCTGCGCCTGGGCGACATTGTGCCGGCGGATGCGCGCTTGCTGGCGGGCGACCCGGTGTCGGTGGATCAGTCCGCGTTGACGGGAGAATCCTTGCCCGCCGAGCGCAAACCCGGAGAGGCGGTGTTTTCGGGGTCGATTATGCGCCGCGGCGAAATCGAAGCGATGGTGTACGCCACCGGCGCCAACACCTACTTCGGCAAGACGGCGCAACTGGTCGAGGAGGCGCACACCGTCAGCCATTTTCAGCGTGCCGTGCTGAAGATTGGCGATTACCTCATCATCCTCGCGGTGGCTTTGGTGGCGGTGATTATTACCGTCGCGCTCTTCCGCGGCGACCCGATCCTCGCCACGTTGCAGTTCGCCTTAGTGCTGACCGTGGCCGCGATTCCCGTGGCGATGCCCACGGTGCTGTCGGTGACCATGGCGGTGGGCGCGCGTCTGCTAGCGAAAAAAGAAGCGATCGTGACCCGGTTGGCCGCTATCGAGGAACTAGCCGGCGTGGACGTGCTGTGCTCCGACAAGACCGGCACCCTGACCCAGAACAAGCTGACGCTGGGCGATCCATTCACCGTCAACAGTATTCCCGCCGACCAGGTCATCCTTTACGCCGCACTCGCTTCCCGCGCGGAAGACAAGGACACCATCGACCTGGCCGTGATCGGGGGCGTGAAGGACGACAAAACCCTGAAGGGCTACCAGGTGGTCCATTTCCAGCCCTTCGACCCGGTACATAAGCGCACCGAAGCCACTGTCAAAGGAGGGGACGGAAAGCAGTTTTTTGTAACCAAGGGCGCGCCGCAGGTGATTCTGGAGATGTCGACCAACGCCGGCGAGGTAAAGCCCGCCGTCGAGAAGGCCGTCAATGAATTTGCGGGAAGAGGCTTCCGTTCCCTGGGCGTGGCGCGTGCGGATCAGGAAGGCAAGTGGCAGTTGGTTGGCGTGTTGCCCTTGTTCGATCCGCCACGGGAAGATGCCAAGGCAACCATTGCGAGCGCCCGGCAGATGGGCGTAAACGTCAAGATGGTTACGGGCGATCAAACGGCGATCGCTCGAGAAACCGCGCGGCAACTGGGGATGGGTACCGACATCCTGGATGCCAGCGGGTTGGGCGACACGAAGCATCACGAGTCGGCGCAGTCGGCGGAGGCCATCGAAAACGCGGACGGTTTCGCGCAGGTATTCCCCGAACATAAGTTCCACATTGTGGATGTCTTGCAGCAACTCGGCCACATTGTGGGGATGACCGGCGACGGGGTGAACGACGCCCCGGCGCTGAAGAAAGCCGACTGCGGCATCGCCGTTTCGGGCGCCACGGACGCGGCGCGCGCGGCGGCCTCCATCGTACTGCTGGCGCCCGGCCTCTCGGTGATTATCGACGCGATCAAGGAGAGCCGGAAAATTTTCCAGCGGATGAACAGCTACGCCATCTACCGCATCTCCGAGACGCTGCGCGTGCTGTTCTTCATGACGCTGGCGATCCTGGTGTTCAACTTCTATCCGGTGACCGCGGTGATGATCGTGATGCTGGCGCTGCTCAACGACGGCGCCATCCTGTCCATTGCCTATGACAACGTTCATTACAAAGACAAGCCGGAGGCGTGGAACATGCGCCTGGTGCTGGGGGTTTCCACAGTGCTGGGCCTCATCGGGGTGGTGGCCGCGTTTGGCCTGTTCTATCTGGGCGAGCGGGTATTTCACCTCGACCGTTCGCACATCCAGACGCTGATGTATCTGAAGCTATCCGTGGCCGGACATCTGACGATTTTCCTGACACGCACGCGCGGCCCGTTCTGGTCCATACGCCCGGCGCGGATTCTATGGGTGGCGGTGCTCGGCACACAGATGGTGGCGACGCTAATTGCGGTTTATGGGCTGTTCATGACGCCCCTCGGCTGGGGGTGGGCGGCGTTTGTTTGGGGTTATGCGCTGGTTTGGGCCCTCATGAACGACCGCGTGAAACTGCTCGCCTATCGGATTTTCGACCCTACGAAAGCCCCGCTGTTGGCCAAGAAGCCGCTCGACCTTACACCCCAGATCGCCACACGAGCTTATGCACTCTACGAGCAGCGAGGCCGCCGCAGTGGCCAGGCGGACCAAGACTGGCTTGAGGCGGAGCGCGAGATTCGGAAAGATCAAAAATGAAAATCAATTCAAAAGATTTCCGGGTGCGGCCCGGAGAAAAGGTGCAACTCAGCGAGTGGCCGACGACTGTGAAGCCATTTTGCCAGTCGAAGAAACAGTACCGGAAACTCCTGGGCGAACACGTTGAGGAGTTGAGCTCTTTGCAACGCCTTCACTACGCTTCCAACCGCTATGCGTTGCTGCTGATTTTTCAGGGGATGGACGCTGCCGGCAAGGACGGCGCCATCCGGCACGTCATGTCCGGGGTTAATCCGCAAGGCTGCCAGGTTTTCAGTTTCAAACAGCCGAGCGCCGATGAGCTGGAGCACGATTTTCTCTGGCGCACGACGCGCTGTCTGCCGGAACGCGGGCGGATCGGCATATTCAACCGGTCCTACTACGAGGAAGTGCTGGTGGTTCGGGTGCATCCGGAGATTCTGCGCAGCCAGGGGCTTGCGGAAGAGTTGCGCGACGAGAAAACCATCTGGGAAGAGCGGTACCGCTCGATCGTGGACCTGGAGAGCCACCTATATCGCAACGGAACGCGGACCATCAAAATATTCCTCCACCTTTCGCGGGAAGAGCAGCGCAAGCGATTCCTCGAGCGCATCGACGAGCCGGACAAGAACTGGAAATTCAGCCTCGCGGACATACACGAAAGGAAGTACTGGAAGGATTACGTGAAGGCATATGAGGCTTGCCTCAGCGCCACCAGCACCGATCACGCGCCCTGGTACGCGGTTCCCGCCGACGACAAGGAGAACGCCCGGTTGATTGTTTCCCAAATTGTCCTGGATGCGCTCAATGAACTCAAGATGGCCTATCCCAAGACCACCGCGAAACGGCGGCGGGAATTGAAATCGATTCGCAAGCTGCTGCGGAGCAGATGATGCACCTTATCCCACGCGCCGTGGAGCAGGCGTTTCGCCTGCCATGCCGGTATTCCTACCGGCATGGAGTAGCGAATGAAAGAGTCGTACAGGGAAGGTGTAGCGAACCAACCTGGCCCCGAGCCATGCGCGGGCAGTCGTAAGGCTGCACTTGAAGCGTTGGACAGGGGTATCTGTAGGCTGGGCATTGAGCTCCGAAATCGCGTGGTGCAGGGAGCCGACGGCGTCAGGCAGCACG
>JBAWDI010000156.1:0-11911 GCA_049590695.1 Bryobacteraceae bacterium | reverse complement strand
GTGCATGGTTGACGGCCTACTCGGAAATTGGGCCCGGCACCCGCTGGCGCTGGGGGCTTGCCAAAAAGAACACTGCTTTCCGTTGCCGGCCGCGAGCCCCTCACTCACGACATTGGCCGGTCATTTTGCCCAAACCGCGGATATGCGTAGGCCGGAACTGAGGCCAGCCGTGGAGCTACCGATATTGACCCATAACGCTCGGTGGAGCAGACGTCGCTCGATCGCTCAGGCGCAAGCGCAATTCATATACTGCCGATCGGACAGTCCCCGAATACGCGGTACGCCCACAGAACATCGACGACTACACTCCTGCCACTCGCAGCCTCGGGTGTTTGTTCACTGCGGCAGAAACTGGAAATCGGAAATCGCGATCTCGTCGTTTCCCTGGATCAAAAACCCGAACTTGCCCCGCGTGAAATCGCGGCCCGGCTCGACAAAAGTATCGAGCACTTTCCACTGGCCGCCCACGCGCACCTTCTGCACCAGGCGATCCGGTGTCACCTCGATCTGAATGGTGAACGCCTTCTGATTTCCCAGATTGTGCGGCGCCTTGACTCGCTCCAGCCGCTGGCCCTTTTGGATCACCCCCGCCCAGAAGTTCTTCCGATCCATCTCGTAGAGCAGGTAGTTCTTCGCGTCGAGATACTGGAGGCACCAGCGGATCTGGCCTGCCCGGAATACGCCGCCGCCTTTGAGCAGTTGCACCGTGAAGGTGAAGACGCCTTTGGGCGGCAGTTTATAAGGCACAAATCCGCCACCCTTGTGGACCCAACTGTCGCCCTCCTTCTTCCAGCTCTGCGCGTCCTCGAACTCCGCCATTCCGCTGGCCACCACCGGTGGAGGCGCGGCCGCCCGCTCGCGAGCCAGGGTGAAGTCCACTTCCCGGTTCTCGCCGGCGGCCAGTTGCACTCGTATTGTAGATTCGGCGAATCCCGGCGCGGTCGCCGAAAATGCGTAGCTCCCCGCGGGCAATTCAATCTGGTTTCCGCGTGCTTCGTGCGGCTCCGTTTCGTCGCCGCGGCGGTAAGTGATGGTTGCCGATGCCGGGTTGCGTGTGAGCCGGATGGTGCCGCTGGTGGCTGCTAACGCCACCTCCGTGCCTGTCAGCACCACCGCTTGGCCCGCATGGAAGGATCGCCGCACGCGCTTCGGCACGTATTGTTCGCGCCGCAGTTCGATGGTGTGGTCGCCCGGTTGGATGGCGCCGAGGCTGAACGATCCGTCCGGCCCCACCGTGCCGGCATTTTTCTGATCCACCAAAACCTCGGTGCCGGCCATCGCGCCGTGGATTTCGAGCGAGCCGAATTGCGGCTGTGGTCTCAGGTCGAACTGCAGGCGCACTTCCGCGCCTTTCTTCACTTCGGCGGTTTGCGCGGGCTCGTCCTGAAAGCCGCTCTTGGCCACCCGCACCGTGACCTTTCCGAGGGTCTGGACGCGCACCTGGCCACGCTGGGTGCGCCGGCGGTACTCCTTGTCGTTCAGAAACACGCGCACGTCGTCCTGGCCGGTCGAGACAATCAGCGTGCCCGTATTGACGTCCGTTTTCAGGAACGCGGTCAGCATGGGCGCGGCGCCGAAGCTTTCGCTCATGTTACGCTGATCCCGGCCCTCGCCCACTACGATCTCATTCACACCCGGCTGAAAACTCGTGAGGTCCGTCCCGGCCGGACCGGCATCGCTTTGCGCCTGGCCGTTGACCGCGAGCTTCCACGGTCCCCCGTTGGTCTCGACGCGCGCCCGCTTTCCGAAGCTGGCCACCAGTACCACCATCATGTTCCGCGCGCTGACGGGGCCCGCCACGGCCGGCAGTCGCGCATTCGCGATCTCAAACGAGAACGAGGCGTCCCCGTTCTGCCCCATGACTTTCACGGTGTGTGTGCCCGGAGCCACCTTGTCGAGCGCCAACTGACCTTCTTGCAGATCGACCGGCAGCCGATCGTCCACCACGACCTTGCCCTGGTCCAGATCGGTCAGCAGGCGAACCGATTGTGCCTGCGGCTGGAGTGTCAGGCTGACCGCCGCCGGCTGCCGACCTGTCACGGTAATGGCGCCCGCCGCGGGCTCGAAGCCGTCCAGAAACGCGGAGACCTGGTAAGTGCCCGGCGTCAGCGCTAGCTGGCAGTTGGATGTGCAGGTACTCTCGTTGCTGCCGGGCCCAGGGGGCACCCCCGCGGACCGTTCCGCAACCACCCTCACGGACGCACCCGGAGGAGTGGTCGCGATGTTGACCTGCACGGCCGCCGCGTCGTTCGCGTGGCGCTTGCGAGTTTGGTGCACCATCAAAAAACCGAGTACCAGGGCAACCAGCAGACCAGCCATCGATCCGATCACCAGCGCCCGTTTCCAATTGAGCGTGGGGGTGCCCTCTGGGCCCGGCGATGCCGGCGGGGGAGCCGCGGGCCGCGTGGGCGGCTGAGGCGGATTCTCTTGGGTCGCCACGAGTGCAGGCAAAGCCTGTTCCGGCGGAGCGGAGTCGAATGCGGGAAACGGCAACGGCAACGACGCCGCTGTAGGCATCACAAGCGGTTCGAGTGGGGCCGCCGGAGCAGGCGCCACGGTATCCTGGAAAGAAGCAGGCAGCGGAGGCGGTTGTGCTGCCGGCATCGCAGGCGGAGCGGGAGGCGGAGGCGGAGTTGGGGAGGTCTCCTGTTGCTTGAGCAGCGTGCCACGCGCGATCAGGCGCTGCTTGATTTCGTCGCCTGTGAACTGCACGTCGAAATCGCCAGGGTAAGCTTTGATGATTTCATTCAACCGGAAATAGATCGGCTTCAGTGCGGCCAGCGCAGTGGCCGACTGGACCTGCTCGTCGAGCCTTCTGAGTTCCTCGTGAGGACTGATGTTTTCCACGCCCACGGTGCCTATCGTACACCTTTCGGGGGATCTGCTCCTATACTGGCGAAGGGTCCTGAAGGGCGCGCTCGACCGCGGCGTGAGAATCGCCGCCCTGCCGCGCGAGGTCTTCCTCAACCCCGTTCGGTTGATCCTGGTCGAGGAGGAACTTCAAAGCTGTGGGATCGCTACCGATATTGCAGAGGTTGAAGGCGCTGGTCCTGGACAGCGTCTCCTCCCCGATTACCCGTAGGGTCTACAACCTCGGGCTGGACGAGTTCATCGCCTGGTATGGCCAAGAGCCGCGGCCCGGCTTTACGAAACCTACGGTGAGCGCCTGGCGAGTCGCGTTGGAGGCTCGGGGCCTCGGCGCGGTTTCGATCAACGTCCGGATCACCGCCGTCCGGAAACTGGCAGCCGAGGTGGCCGGCAATGGGCTGCTGGCGCCGGAACTGGCCGCTGGCATCGCCCGCGTGAAGAGCGCGAAGTCGATGGGCGCGCGCACGGGAAACTGGCTCTCGCTGAAGCAGGCGCTTCTGAATGCGCCGGACATCATGACCACGAAGGCCCTGCGCGATCGCGCCATCATTGCCTTACTCCTCGGCTGCGGGCTGCGCCGGTCCGAGGTGGCGGCTCTCACGTTGGGGCACATCCAGCAGCGCGATGGCCGGCGGCGCATCGTCGACCTGTTCGGGAAGCATGGGCGCGTGCGGACCGTACCCATGCCGGTCTGGGTGAAAGTGGCGATTGACGCCCGGACCACCCCGGCCAGCGTGACATCTGGATACGTCTTCCGGCCTGTCAATCGAGCCGGCCAGGTTGTGGGCGAGGTGCTGTCCGGGAAAGCGGTCTGGCAGATGCTCCGGCCGTATGTCACCGCGGATGGCGTCCCCGGCATCGCGCCGCATGATCGCCGACTGACTGCGGCGAAGCTCTGCCGGGCCGCGGGCGGCGAACTTGAGCAGGTCCAACTGCTACTGGGTCATGCGTCGGTGCAGACGACCGAGCGGTATCTGGGTACCAAGCAGGACTTGGTTCACGCGCCGAACGACGGGATCAAGCTGAGGGCGGCGGTGTAGCCCTCGGGTGGGGTCTGGTCGCCCTTCCTGCCCGCCAGAGCGCCCTCAACGCGGGCCGCCGCCGCGCCGCACGCCCGCGGGTGAAGAATTCGTCCTGGCTCCTGCCGGAATCGGCCACCCTTTCGCGCCCGGAAGCCCCGTGTTGCGCCGTCTGGCTCTGGGCTGGCTCGTTGGCCACCCGCCGCCTCGGACGCACCCTGGCCGCCACTGACCGCTGACCACCTGACCGCCCCTTTTTGCGTCTGACGCTGGCGAGACTGCGCTACTGTTCAACGCGCCGCCGCCACGCGCCGGGGGAGTACCTATGGATTTCTTGCCGGCGCCGAGGACGAACGAAAGTCGCCACCAGTAGCGCCCTGTTCGCCCACGTTGCGCCGGTGGCGCCCACCGCGACCAATGTTGCCACCGGTGCCAGGGGTGCGGCCCCAAAGGCCGGCACGCCGCGGGCCTCACGGACCGCTAGCGATATGGCGGAATAATGGGCGGATGCCGGCGGTGCCACGCGGACTGAGACGCAGAAGAGACTGGCCGGCAAGATCGACAAGATCAGCCGCCGGAAGATTGGTGCCCCGTCACGCTCGTCCGGAAGGTCTCGCGTTGGCAGTGGCACCTCGATTCGCCATCGCCGTCGCACAGGATGGCGCTAGCGAAACTCGCCGGCAAACTCGGCCGCCATGATTTGGTGGCAGTCTTCCGGGCACGCCGGAGGTGGCGCTGGCGCTGATATTGAACCTTGGACCTCGCCGATTCGCGAGAACCTTCATGGACTTGGGGCCAAGAGTGACTCTGTCGTGGTAGGCGAACAGGGTATCGGGCCAGCCGGGGCGTCCGAGAATTCGGTGGGAGGCGCCGCCCTGGCGCTTGATCCTCCAGCCGATCCCGAGCAGCGCAGCCAAAGCCTTCGGCGCTTTGACGGACGGCCAGTTCTGAGGAGGATTCTCAGGCGGCAATGAAGGAAACGTCGATGGGACCGGGCAGGGCTTCGTCGTGCTCCAGGCGGTCGGCAATCCAGCGCAGCGCCAGAGCCTGAACGGCCGCGGTGGCCTGCTTCTTGGCGCGGCCGTATTCCGTCACGCCGGGGAGCGCTGCGATATCGGCCAGCCAGCGCCCATCCGCTTCGCGGTATTACTCGATGGCCGGCGAGAACCCCGCGGCTGCCAGAGTCTCCAGCGTATCTCTATCGTGCCACCAAGACCATTCCGCAGAAAGGCTGTAAGGAACTCGGATGAATGCCCAACCCGTGAAATGCGCCTGACGGGCCCGCCCGGCGCACTGCTCGCCCTCAAACCACGTCCGCGCCGCGCTCCGCCAGGAGTTCCCGCAACACCGACCTATGGCAGCGGCTCTCGTCCTGGCAGTAGCAGCCCAGCGACAGGTTGGTGCGATGCGACAGCGCGGCCAGTACGTCCAGTTCGCGGCTCCGATCGGGCGCGCTCATCTCCCGGCGAAATTTCCGGCGGAACGCGGCCCACGCCCGCTGGTCCGCCGCTCCCAGCGCTTCCTTCACCAGCTCGGCGCTGGGCGAGAGGTTCGGGAACCAGACGTCATAGTAGTCGAGCCGGCCGAAGTCGGATTTCGGAACGCCGCGCGGAGGGCGCCGCACCGTCCCCAGCCGCGGACCTTCGCCGGGCTTTCGAGGTGCGCCGAGTTGCACGATGAAAATGGACACAAACCCCCCACACCCCAGTGTGCCACGCGGCGTATGGAACACCGGCGACAAGGGGGTGCCCTCTGGGCCCGGCGCTACCAGTCCACGCGAATCCCGAACCGCACGATGCGCTTATCCAGCACCGTGGTGGAGGGCTGCCCGGCCTCGGCTTACGGGAACTGCGGTGAGTTACGGGCGCGGCGGTCCGCCGCCCCTGCCCCCGGCAGGCGCTTGACGCGGGCGGCTGGCCCGATCCAGCAGCTCGGCAAACTGGGCGCGCGACATCTTCAGTTTGTCCGGGTGAGCCTCCACCCACTTCCCAAAAGCAGCTAGTTTTTCCGGTGTCCAACCGCCTTCGAATTCAGCGCCGTTCGTACCTGCGCGATTCAACTCAAAATTGAAGGCATCTTGCAGACTGGTGAATTCGGCCCTGCCGATCGCCGCCTCGGCCAGAATCGCGGGAATAAAGATCACTCCATCCGTTTTGGCAAGCACCAGGTCGCCCGGCAACACCATGGCGCGTCCGATACGGACCGGAACGTCGATCCCGGTGAGCTGCATTTGAGCCCATCCCGAGGGATCGTAGCCCCGATAAAACCCATTCAGGTTCGGAATCTCCCGGTTCTCCTCGGCATCCCTGATCCCCGCGTTGAATATGAATCCCGAATGGGTATGCGCGGCGATGCCGCTGCCCAGGTTGGAACCGATGAGGGTGCCTTCAATGATCTTTCCATAGCCGTCGGCGACCATGGTATCCCCCATCTGGAGTTCGTTGATGACCCAACTGTTGGTCCCGCTGACGCGCCCTTCCGCCCTACCCTCGGCAGCCACCGCGGCGGCCATGTCGGGCCGGCGCGGCGCGAATTGCGCCGTCAGCGCGCGGCCGGCAAAAGGCTTTTCGATGTGGAGAGCCTGCCAGCCACCCTCAAACTGGTTGGTGTAGCCTTGGGAGCCCAGATACTCCCAGACATCTTCCAGCGACACATCCAACGCGCGCGTCAGCAGATCGTCCGCCACTTTTGGGCGCCCGTCGGCAAAGCGCTCGCCCTTCCACTGCGACGTGTAGAAGAGGATTTGTTCCTTGGTCTGCTTGACTTGAGCGAAGGCAGGCCAAACGCTCGAGATGGTGCAGACGATCCAAACGGCCAAGATCGGTTTTTTCATACAATCGTCCTTCTCATACATGTTATACCCCAGGGTAGGGGCGTCAACGGCGGTGGCGCACTAAAGACTGCCCCGCCAGTTCCAGGATCGGGCCGTTGGGGCGGGACATGCTTGAGCCGGGCCATTCTTTCACGGCTTCCGGCGATCGCGGAAGCGGTTCCCGAGGCGCGCACGTCAACCAGCGGTTTGCCGGGATGGCAAGCCGCTGGCGGTCAACGCCATGCCGAACTGGACGATGCCCTTTCCGGCACCGTGCTGGAAGGCGGCAGGTACGAAGCCGAGGGTTGCGCCCAGCATGGGGCCGGGCAGGGCTTCGCCGTGCTCCAGCCGGTCGGCAATCAGGCGCGGCGCCAGCGCCTGGACGGCCGCGGTAGTACTCGGTGGCCAACGAGAACCCCGCGGCAGCCAGAGTCTTCGGCATGTCTCTATCATGCCGCCAAAACCTCTCCGCGGAAACGTGCGCTGGACGCGCTCGCCCTCACACTACGTCCGCGCCGCGCTCCGCCAGAAGTTCCCGCAACACCGACCTGTGGCAGCGGCTCTCGTTCCGGCGGTAGCAGCCCAGCAACAGGTTGGTGCGATGCGACAGCGCCACCAGTACGTCCAGTTCGCGGCGCCGATCGGGCGCGCTCATCTCCCGGCGGAACTTCCGGCTGAATGCGGCCCACGCCCGCTCGTCCGCCGCTCCCTGCGCTTTCCGCACCAGTTCGGCGCTGGGCGACAGGTTCGGGAACCAGACGTCATAGTAGTCGAGCCGGGCGAAGTCGGATTCCGGAACGCCGCGCGGAGGCCGCCGCACCGTTTCCAGCCGCGGACCCGGCCGGCCCGCCATTCCTACCAGTCGACTCTTACTCCCAGTTGCACGATGCGGCCTTCGAGAAGCGTCGACACGGGCGCGAAGGTCGGGTTGGCGACAATGGCGCCCGTAGCCGCCGTGACTGTCGCGGTGGTGTTGATGGTGGTCACATTCGGGTGGTTGAAAATGTTATTCACCTCGATGAAGAACTTCGGCTGGAAGCGTTCCCACAGTTTGAGGAAGGTTCGCGTGTAGCGAACATCGAACTGGTAAACGTCCGGCGTGGTCACGGTGTCGCGGCCGACGTAGAGCGGACGCGAACTGGCAAGAGTGTCGCCGTTCAAGACGGTATTCGCGGTGATGTTCTGCTCATCGCCCGACGAGAGATTGGCAAGCAGGGTGAACTGATTGTTATTGGCCAGATAATTCGCCACATGGTTGTCCAACGTCGCGATGGGAGCCCAGACGGTGGTGAGGGTGAAAGCGCTGGGCCGGTTGATGGCGGAGTTCCCGCGGTCGCGGTTCCGGTTGGTCGGGTCCGAGATGAATGTGGATCCCTGGTCGTAGCTGTTGGCTTCCGGCGCATCGTCTATCGAATGCGACCACGTGTAAGACCCGTTGACCAGCAGGCCCGCCGCGAACCGGTGCTGGTAGTTCACGATCAGCGCGTTGTACGAACTGTTGTCACCGATATCCTGGAGGGCAATGTTGTTATACAGCGCGTTGGCCCGCGTAGAGGCGCCGGCGGCTCCGTAGACCGGACGGCCGTCGGCCAGGAAACCGATTGGGTTAATCAGGTTCATGTTGCGCAGGTACTCGAGGTTCCGGCCGCCCGTGTTGGCGTAACCCACAGTGAGCGCGTCGTTGCGGGACAACTGCCGCGTGATCTGAATGCTGGAGTTGATGGCGTATCCATCCTTAAAATTCGGCGTGATGGTGTAGAGCGTCTGCGCCGAGCGAGGCAGCGTTCCGTTGACCACCGCGGCGGGGAAGGCCGGAGCGCCGGGAGTGGCGGAAGTGATGGACGCTATGTAGGAACTGGAGCCGCCATCGTTATACAGGGCGTTGTACCAGAGATTGGTCGGAGGAGCCTCATAGAAAATGCCGGAGTTGACGCGCAGCACGGTTTTCGGGTCGATGGACCATGCCAGGCCAAGGCGCGGCGCGAAATCGCCGCTGGGCGAATGGAAGCTCTGCGAATAGGGGAGCTTGAAGTTCGGATCGCCCGACGGCCCGGAGAACTTGTCGTAGCGGACTCCGCCGATGATCAGCAGTTTGGGAGCGATCTGCCAACTGTCCTGCGCGAAGAAATCCCAGAAGAACGAGTGATACCATGCGCCGGGCTGGCCGACGCTGGCGGCGAACGTCGAGTATGCGTATGGGTTCGCGCCGGATAGCGCCGATAGATACGCCGCGATGGTGGGGAACGTGTACTGCGTATAGACGTCGGCGGCCTGCACGTCGAGGTTCTGCTGGAATCCGAAGCCCATCTTGACGGTGTGAGAACCCTTGATCACCGTGAAGTTGTCGTTGAGGTTCGGCACCTTCTCCTGAAAACGGTCGGCCACGGAGTTGCTGCCGCCGAAATTCGCGATGCCGCTGATGCTGATCTCGGGGCCCGTTCCCGTGAGAGGATCGGCCACGTGCTGCTCGTTGCGATAGGGCCATCCGAAGCGGAGCTCGTTCAGGACGGTGGCGGAAAACGTGGAAAGAAGCTGCGCGCCGAGCACGTGCGCGCGGTCGCGGAAATCGGCCGCCACGCTGAGCGCGTTGAGGCCGCCGACGTTGGAGTTGAACGGATACTGATTGCGGAAGTAGTTATAGCGAACGAAGAACTGATGTTTGGGCGAGATCACCCAGTCGAGCCGCGTATCGATCCACTGCGCGTGCTCGACCGCCGGCGGATTCGTCAGCAGGCTGGATGGAATGCCGATGAGCGCGGCGTTGGCGGGGTTGATGGTAACCGGCTGCGGCACGCTTCGTTTCACGTGCTCGTAGGAGGCGAAAAAGAACAACTTGTTCTTGATAATGGCGCCGCCCGCGTGCGCGGCGAAATCGTTGGCGACGGGAAGCAGTGTGGTCGGCGTGGCCAGGATCGGCCGCGCCACCAGATCGAGAGGCCGCCCGATATAGGTGACGTCGCCATGAAATGCATTGGTGCCCGACCCCGTGATCACGTTAAAGATGTTCCCCGCGATCTTGCCGAATTCCGGCGCGAAGCTGTCCGATACGGTCTGCACTTCGTTGACGTAACTGTCGGCGATGGCGAAGAGCCGCAGACCGTAGCGGTCCGTCTCCGTATCCACCGCGCCGTCGAGCTGATAACTCACGCGATCCGGAAGCCCGTTCGTGTTGAGCAGCCGCGGGATGCCCAGCTCCGGATTGGGGTGCCCGCTGACGCCGGGTTGAAAGAGTATGAAATTATACGGATTGCGCGAGGTGAGCGGCAGATTGTCGGTTTCTACGTTGCCGATGGTTCTGCCCGTACTGACGCGCGAAGGATCGACGATGGGCGCGCCACCGGTGACCTCGACCGATGTAGTCACCGCACCTACCTGAAGTTGCGCGTCGATGGTGGCTTCGGCACCGGCGGTCAGCGCGACTCCGGGATGGCGTTGCTTGTCGAACCCTTCCTTCTCGATGGTCACCGTATAGCTGCCGAGCGGCAGGTTGGGAAACACGTAGTAGCCGTTCTCGTCGGTGGCAACCTGGCGGGTGAAGCCGGTTTCGTCGTTGAGAATCGTGACCTTGGCCTGCGCGATCGAGGCGGCCCCGGCATCTGTTACGCGGCCGCGAATACTACCGTTGATGGCTTGCGTTTGAGCGAGCGCGGGCTGCAAGCTCAGTGCGACAAAAAGCACACCGGCCAGCAGCGGAAAACGTGAAGTGAGCTTTGAGAACCCAAACATACTTCCCTCCCAGACTGAGTAGGTTGAACTGCCCCTTGGAATGAGTATCGCGCCTTTTCGCGGTTTCCGTCAAGAGCGCCGCGCACAACCGTCATCGCCGCTGGTGCCGCGACCGTTTTATTGGTTCCTCGGCGCTTCGGACCGCGAGGTGCCCTCTGGGCCGCCCGGCCCCTACACCGTACCCTTGTCCCTTGTAGGGGCGAGGGGGTACCCTCTGGGTCCCTCGCCCTCGCGCCGGCAGTCCGGGCGCTGGTTATTAAACTACCCATTCAACATCTAGTATAGGGTGTTTATTGGAAGAACGCAAACCTGAGCAGGCAGTGCTGTATAGAACCACATCTTGCATTGCGTAGCCGTCTTAGAAAACAATGAAGTCATGGTGCACCTGTGTTCTTGGAGGGGTTTTCGGTCCGTGTCGATCATGGGCCTGGTGTTGGGTTTGCTATATGCGCAGACCACCGAATCCATTCCCGTGGATGCGAACCGCGGAGCCGCCGGCCTCACGCGCTGGTTGCACGCCCTCAACACGCGCGCCAGCCTGATTCTGATTACGGCTCATCCCGACGACGAAGACGGCGGCATGTTGGCCTTCGAAACACGTGGCGCCGGGGCGCGCGCCACGCTGCTCTCGCTCAACCGCGGCGAAGGCGGACAGAACGCCATGTCGCCCGATCTTTACGACGCACTGGGCCTGGTGCGCACCCAGGAACTGCTGGCCGCGGACCGCTATTACGGCGTCGATCAGTATTGGACGCCCGCCATCGACTTCGGTTTTACGAAAACGCGCGAGGAAGCATTGGAGAAGTGGGGCCACGACCGCGTCCTGGCCGACGTCGTGCGCGTCATCCGCATCACTCGCCCTCTCGTAGTTACATCGGTATTCGTCGGCGCCCCCACCGACGGCCACGGCCAACACCAGGTGGCCGGCCAGATGGCGCAGGAGGCTTTTGCCGCCGCCGGCGATCCCAATCGCTTCCCGGAGCAGATCCGCGAGGGACTCCGGCCGTGGTCTCCGCTGAAGGTCTACGCGCACGTGCCCTTTTTTTCCGCCACCCCGCAGGGAATGTACGACTACGCCACCGACAAGTACGTGCCGGTGCGTTTTTTCGATTACATCCACCAGACGTGGTCCACCGAGACGCCCGCCACCAACCTGGAGATCGCGGAAGGCGACTACGCCGCCGCCGCGGGCCTGACGTATTTGCAGATTGGCCGCGAGGGCCTGGGCTTTCAGAAAAGTCAGAATGATGGCATCGCCATTCCGCCGCCCGCGGCCTTCGCTTCCGCTTACCATCTTTATGATTCGCGCGTGCCCGCCGCCGCGCATGAGAATTCGTTCTTCGACGGTATCGACGTTTCCATCGCCGGCATCGGCGCCCTCACGCCCTCCCAGCCGGATTTCCTCAAGAACAGCTTGGCGGAAATCGCGCGCCTGGCCGGCCAGGCCTCCAGCCAGTATCGGCCCGACCGCCCGCAAGCCATCGCG
>JBAWDI010000155.1:0-2070 GCA_049590695.1 Bryobacteraceae bacterium | reverse complement strand
GGTCCACACCAGGTTCCGCAACGCCGCGGACCGTCCGCGAAGCGCCCACGCCGCCAACCATGCCGCGCCCAGCACCACCGTGCTCTTGAGCGCTACGCTCGCGAAGATGGAAAACCATTCCGACACGTTCCAGCTCGACATTTACTTGCCCTCCCTCCGGGCTACTTCGATCATTTCCGACATCCGGTCCAGCTCCTCGCGCGTCAGGCGCGTGGCGGAAACATCCAGCAGCGCCGCCACAATCTGGTCTGGCTCTCCGGCGAAGAAGGTGTCCAACAGGTGTTTCACGGCCGACCGTTTGGCCTTCTCGCGCGCCACCGTGGGCATGTAAACGTATTTCAGCCCTTCCGCCTGGTGCCTGGCGTGTCCTTTTTCTTCGAGCACGCGCAGCATGGCGCGCACCGCCGAATAGCCGGGCGCGTCTTTCATGAGCTCCCGCACCTCCGACACGGACGCTTTGCCATGCCGGTAGAGGATCTCCATGATCTGGCGCTCCCGCCGGCTGAGTCCGGGCAGCGCGCTCACTGCCACGGCTCCTGCTGGATTTTTAGCATCATGCTAAAAACTTAGCATAAGGAAGCGGGCGTGTCAAGAGGGTTTTCGGTGGCTAGGCCGCTCCCTGAATTGACCGGTGATGCGCGGGGACGTCGCAGATGGCCCAGACTTCTCCAGTTCAGCCCGGCCGGCGTGAGTTCTGCGCGTCCCCGCGCGGTGTCGTGGATGAAGCTCTGGTGGAGGGAGACTGGTGTCCGGGCACGCCAGCGCGTATGCTGAAATCGGTACAGGAGGCGGCGATGAAGCTTTACTCCTACGTCGTTGAACATGACGCTGGGTACGCACCCAACCCATATTTTGGTTTTTGTACGCTTTGTCGCTGCAAATTCCAGAAGCCTGGCGTCGGCCGCAAGAACATTGTCGAATTGGCGGAGGAGGGAGATTGGGTCATAGGTACTGGCGGCGCGAGTAAGCGCAGTGCCGGCCACGGGAAGCTTATTTACGCAATGCTGGTGACTGAAAAGCTCACACGAGAGGAGTACTTCTCCGACAGCCGATTCCTACAGAAGAAGCCCATGAAGACGAACGCGAGCACCTATGAACAGAAACGGGGTGACAATGTGCGCCCTCGTTTGGTTTTTGAGAAGCGCGAGCAATTTGTTCTCGTGTCACGACACTTCTTCTACTTTGGAAACAACGCCATTGACATTCCGCCAAAATTCCGTCGGCGCGGTTTCGAAAAGAAGGGCCCTGGGTTCCGGTGCCCTTCCGATTCAGCGGATGTCTGCCGGTTTGTCGACTGGCTGGAAAAGGAACGGAAACCCGGGAAACACGGGGAACCGTGCCAGAGGTTAGTGGATAAAACGAAAGGAGACAAGGAATGCAAGTCGTCCTGCTGAGAGTGGGCATAGACACGGGCTCCGGGGGAATTCATGGCCCGCTCTTCAGCGATGGTTCATTTGAGTTCATCCCAATTCCAGACGGGTTTAGAGGTGAAGGCACTGACAAGAGGACGTATGGCAACACCAGTGGCAGAGGAGGGCGAAGGTTAGTGGATTACTTCCCTGAAGCTCGCCGAGAAAGGGTCTTTGACCAATCCGTCCACGCCGATCCTGAGTTTAAGACGCTCACGTACGGTGACCCGACGCGTCCCAAGGCTTCACTGCGTCAGCTCAGCGAAGGTAGCCTATTGGTGTTCTACGCGGGCCTCAAGGGTTGGAACTTTGCCTGCTCGCCCGCCCTGTATATCATCGGCTACTTTGAGGTCGCGCGGGCGGGTTTGGCCACCTCCTTCACCCAAGGCGAACTGGCGGGGATGTTCCAGAACAACTTTCATGTCATGCACGGTGATGTCTTCGAGGACCAGAAGGATCGCCTTGTTCTTGTGAAAGGCAACGCGAACAGCCGGCTGCTGGAAAAGGCGGTCAAGTGCGGATTCCGGCGAAGCCGATCACTAATTCCGAACTGATGGCGATCACTATTCCGAGTGATGCCGATCACCGTCGGAGCGAAGCGACGCTGGGCTGTTCTTATCATGCAGGAGTGATCGGCATCCGTCAATCTCTTTGTGGTTGA
>JBAWDI010000154.1:0-7091 GCA_049590695.1 Bryobacteraceae bacterium | reverse complement strand
AGCCGGTCAGCCCCAACTCGGCCGCCGCGCGCTGCGCGAAATAGCGGTACCCGACGCCTTGCACGCGCCCGCGAACAATCCACCGCCGCGCTGAAGTCATCCGCGACTAGACCCCCGGCGGCCGCCGCTTATGCCAGTCGGTGCGGGCCTGAAACTCCTTGCCGACGGCCAGCAGCAGGTTCTCCGAAAACGGCGCTCCCACCACTTGCAGGGCCAGCGGCAGGTTGTCCGCGAAGCCGCATGGCAGCACCAGCGCGGGCAGCCCCGCCAGGTTCCCCGCTGGAATAATGGTGCGGAATCCCGGATCATTCGGCTGCGTCCCGGCAGCCGGTCCGCTGCGGTCCAGCGGCTGATCGACGCCAGTTGCGGGAGCGGGCCGCCCCGGCGCCAGCAACACATCCACTTCGGTGAACAGCCTGGAGAACGCCTCCTGAATCAGCCTGCGCACGCGCATCGCCTTCAGGTAATCTCTGGCGGGGACGTCGAGGCTGGCTTTGAGCCCCGCGATCTGCGCGGCGTCGGCCAGCTCGTCCACCTTCCCGCTGGCGATGAGCGGCTCGAAAATGGAGGCTTGCTCCGCGGCGAGGATGGTCGAAAGCACCGCGCCATACGGGAACGCGGGCAGCTTGGCTTCCACCAGTTGGATGCCGGTTTGCCGCAACACGCCCAACGCCGCATCGAAGGCCGGACGCGCCGCCGGCTCGGCCCACTGCGAGAAATCCGCCGGAGCATAGCCGATTTTGAGATCCTTCAAGGGCCGCGCGTATTGGGGTGTGTAGTAGAAACTCCTGCCGGCGGAACCCGGGTCTTTCCCGTCACTGCCCGCGATCGCCTGCAGGATCAGCCCGCAGTCCTCGGCGCTGCGCGCGAAGGGCCCCAGTTTATCCAGGGTCCAGGCAAGCGCCATGGCGCCGTAGCGGCTGACCAGCCCGTAGGTGGGCCGCAGCGCCGTCACGCCGCAGTAGGAGGCCGGCGTCACGATGGATCCCGACGTTTCCGATCCGATGGCGAACGGTACCAGCCCGGCGGCCACCGCGGCGGCCGGCCCGCTGGAAGATCCGCCCGACCAGCGCGTGCGGTCCCACGGATTCAGCCCCGGGCCGGTGAGCGATGCCGAAGCATACCGGTATCCGCCTCCGCCCGCCAGCTCGACCATGGATAGCTTGCCCACCAGCACCGCGCCCACGCCCGCCAGTTTGTCGATCACCGTGGCGTTGTAATTGAAGACCTGTCCGGCATAGAGTTTCGCTCCCCAGGTGGTGGGCTGGCCGGCCAGGCTCAGCAGGTCCTTCACGCCGTACGGAATCCCTTGCAGCGGCCCGCGCAGGCGATCGCGCTTGATGTCCTGGTCCACCTCCCGCGCCTTTCGGAGAGCTTGTTGCGGCAAGGGAAGCGCCAGCGCGTTGTACCCCGGTCCAAGCTGGGCCAGCCGGCTGCTGAAGGCCCGCGCCAGTTCCTGCGCGGAAAACTCCTTCGACTTCAGACCCGCATTCAGCTCCGGGATGGTGGCGAAGAACACGTCGTTGCCGATGCCGGCCATGGTGCGCCTCAGGCTTTGAACTGGAAGGCGGGTTCGGTAGCCATGGGCACTTCCCGCCTGGCCAGCGCCGCGCCGTTGGCCTGGAAGCGCTCTCTGGCCGCCTTCAGTTCATCTTCGGGAGTGGCGGGAGGCCCGGACGGTGTTTGCGCCAGCGCTGCCGCCGCAGTCAGCGCGGTTGCCAGTTGGCGTCGCGTGAGCTTCATATTCACTTGTAGTCGTGCTCCAGGGCTTCGGTGGCCGCCTTCTGCATGGCCGGGCGTGGCGCCGAATCGCCGGTCCAGATTTCGAACTGCCGCACGGCCTGCTCGATAAACATATCGAGGCCCGGAATCACGGTCTTGCCCTGCTCCCGGGCGCGCTTGATGAGGACCGTCTCGAGGGGGTTATACACCATGTCGAAGACCACGTCCGCCGGTATCGACCCGTTGAAGAAGCACTCGCCGACTTGCGGGTACATGCCCAGCGGCGTGGCGTGCACCACGGCGTCGAAACGCCGCGCCTCGAGCTGCTCGCGCGCCAGCGCCTCGGCCCCGCAAATCTTCGCCAGCGCGCGCACGCGTTCTGTATTGCGGCCCACCAGCGTGATCTTTGCTCCGGCGTCGGCCAGCGCGTACGCCGCGCCGCGGGCGGCGCCGCCGTTGCCCACGATCAGGATGGAGGATTTCCCCAGCCGCAGCAGCCGGGAAAGCGGGCCGGTGATTCCGGCGGCGTCGGTGTTGGTGCCGCGCCACTTGCCCGCCTTGCGCCATACCGTGTTGACCGCGCCGATGCGCCGCGCCAGCGGGTCCACCACGTCCAGGTAGCGGATGATCCTCTGCTTGTGCGGAATGGTGACGCTGAAACCCGCCAGGGGGAGCTTGGCGGCCATGGTGAAGAAGTCGCGCAAGTAGACTGGCGAAACCAGGAACGGCAGGTACACCGCGTCCACCCGCCGCGATTGAAACGCCCGGTTGTGCACGGCTGGCGAAAGCGAATGCCGGATCGGGTCCGCGATCACCCCGTAGATTTTGGCCGCCTTCCCCAGCTTCTCCACGCGGTACAGATGGCGCAGGTGCCGCGCGCTCACCTGCCCGGCCGCCGTCCCTTCGGCGAACATGGGCGCGGCGTAGGTGAAGGCGCCGCCGAACACCGGCGAAAGCACGCGCGTGGGAAACCCCAGCTCGCCCATGGCCAGCACCACCAGCCGATGCCTGGACAGCGCCTTGGCGGCCGCCAGCACGCGCATGTTATCGGAAGGCTTGCGCGCCGTGGTCACCACCTTATAGGCGTCGGCCTGCACTTGCATGACCCGGCTCACGATGGTGTCCATGGGCGGCGTGGACTCGTAGTTGTGGTACGAAACGATTACCTGCGCGCGTCCCCGAAATTGATTCAGCCGTTCCGGAGCCGTCTCCGCGGTTTCGATTTCGAGATCGACGGCCAGCGCCCCGCTCTCGACGGCGCGATCCAGCACGGCAAACTGCTCTTCCACGCTGCCGTTGAATCTTCCGTGGTTCTGGTGCCGCCGGCAGGTGGCCAGGATGATGGAGTCGGGAAACTGGTCGAGGAACCCTCGAATGGCGTCGGCGCCCTTCCAAGGTTCATCGAGAAAGTCCAGGCGGAATTCCAGAAACGTTTCGCCGGCTTCGGCTTCACGCCGCGCGTGGTCCAGCAGTGTGGCAACGTCCGGCAGGCCCAAAGCGATACAAATACGCGGGAGCGACCTGGTCTGCGCCATCTTCGGTAAAGAATTCCTAGAATAACATGGCCGGTGTGGAGGAGGACCCGGGCCTGGCGTCATGGGGCTTACGCCGCTTCATTCCCCATACGCTCCGGTTTCGATAATGGTAGTGAAAGCAAGATTCTCTGGTAGGGCAACCGGGGGGTGAGCGTGCCTCGCGCGCCGCGGCTCAGCCGAACGAAGCCATAACGTTCCATGGTCTTCAAGGTCCGGGATAGATTCGACTTCTTGCGGCTTGTCAGCTCGGCCAGCTCTGCCAGTGACTCGGGAGCGGACTCCGCAATCACCCGAAGCAAGCTGCGGTTCCGGTCGGACAGTATCTACGCAATGTTCTCATCTCAAATGACCCCTTTCTGCTGTCGAAGCGACGCGACAGGCCGAAAACCGCACCCAGTACTCGCCTTTCGAGTCGACCACAAGCACTTGACCGTCGAGATCCAGGAGCACGTCGGGTCCCGGCGCTGCCGTTTCATTCTACTCGAAGGTTATCACTCACTGATAACCAATAACAAGCCCTTGTTTTCGCATGTGAGCCATATTGCCGAGGCCGAGCCGCCGCCTACCGCACCTCGCCCAAGCCGTAGACCAGGCTCACGGTGGTGGAAAGCCACTGTTGAGTCGGCCGCCCTAGATCGCGCCAGGTGCGTATGGTGAAGCCCACCCGGAAGTGCTTGCGATGATCGACCGCTACCGTCGCCCTGCCCGAGTACTGTAGCAGCGCGCTGTTGAAGTAATTATCGTCGGGCCCATACCAGATGTAGCCGCCGCCCAGCCCGGCCGACAGTTCCACGCGCCCGGCGGCCACCGGAACGATGCCCCGCAGGCCATAGTCCAGAAAACCGGCCTCTCCCCTCGGGTGCTCGCACCCGAACCGGCTGCACGACGTTCCAGGCAGCCAGGAGCCGGTCCATCCGGCCTCCACCGCAAGGTACTTCTGGAGACGCAGTTGGTAGCCCGCATGTAGCGCGGGACCAGCGGAATACTCGCTGGCTTTCCAGCCGCTGAGTGGAAATACACCGCCGCCGCCGGCTTCCAGGCTGTGGCGCGCCGCACCGTCCTGCGCCGCCAGAACTCCGGCCAACAAGCTCATGAAAATCAAAAAACCGGGATACCGCTTCAAATGACAGGTTTCCTCTGCTACAAAGACCCGCCCATCGCCGAAGCCAACTACAGTATCGTCGCCGCGCCAAGTATATAATGAACTTGATCCTCCGGAGCAGAGTTCCATCATGCAGTCTCGCCGTGTTTTCATGAGCAAAGTGGCCACTGGCCTCGCGGGCACATTGGCCGCTTCCAACGTGCTGGGCGCGAATGATCGTATCCGCCTGGGCATCATCGGGGCCGGGGCCCGCGGGAGCGAGATCCTGCGTGAAGCGCTGGCTTGCGATAACGTCGAATGCGCCGGCGCCGCCGACATCTATACGAAACGTCTGGAGGACGTTAAGAAGATCGCGCCCGCCGCCAAGACCTACCTCGATTACCGCCACCTGCTGGAAGACAACAGCATCGATGCGGTGCTGATCGCGACCCCGCAGCACCTGCACTCGGAGCACTTCGTGGCCTCGCTCGACGCCGGCAAGCACGTCTACCAGGAAAAAACCATGGCCTTCACCGTGGAGCACGCCAGGAAGATGCGCGCGGCCTGGCAGCGGGCCGGCAAGCGCACCGTCCAGATCGGGCACCAGGGCGTCTCCAGCGGCCAGATTCCCGACGCCGCCAGTTTTCTGAAGCCCGAGCTGATGGGTAAAATCACGGCCATTCACGCGCACATGTACCGCAACACGCCCCATGGGAAGCCGCAGTGGGCCAGGCCCGTCTATCCCGACATGACCGCGGAGAACATCGTCTGGAAATCGTTCCTCGGGGAGGCGCCGGCGCGCGATTTCGACGCCAACCGGTATATCAACTGGCGCTACTTCTGGGATTACTCCGGCGGCAACGTCTACGAGAATATGTGCCACCAGCTCGCGTTCTGGTACAAGGCCCTGGGACTGAAGATTCCCAAAGCCGTCACCATGACCGGCGGCATCTACCTGTGGAAAGACGGCCGCGAAGTGCCCGACACCATGAACGTCTCCATGGAACACGCGGAGGAGATTCTGTTCTCCTGGGATTCCGGTTTCGGCAACGACCAGTTGAGGGTGACCGAGGACGCGCTGGGCGATAATGGCTCCATCTCCCGGAGCCAGCAGATCCGCTACACGCCGCAAAAGGTGAACCGGCCCGACGGCAACGAAATGATGGGCGCCACCCGCAGCCTGCCGCGCGCCCACATGCGGAATTTCCTCGATTGCATCCGCTCCGGCCAGGAGCCGAACTGCCCCTTCGACCTGGGGTTCCGCGTTTCCATCGCGTGCCGCATGGCGGTGGAGAGCTACCGCCAACAGCGCACCATGCGCTGGGATGCAACCAGGGAAGAGATCGTCTAGCGAGGCTGTGCCTCAGACCGGCAAGCAATGTTCGACGCGGAGACGCGGCCTCAACCACGGCGGCGGGCCTCAAAAGGATCCCGCCCCGTTACGCAGATCCCTCGTTAGCAGAGCGTGTCTCCGCTTCCTCCGCGCTCGAACCCGGGGAAGAGGGTACTTTCGATATCTCTCATTCTCTCCGCGTCTTCCTCCGCGTCTCCGCGTCTCCGCGTCGGATTTTACCCGTCACGGGCGTCGAAATGGAACTTGACTCATTTGCATCAAGTTCGCCGGTCCGAGTACTCTAAGGCGAAGGGGGCCTGACTTGAAAGCGGAAATCGGAATTATCGGCGGCAGCGGGCTCTACGGGATGCCCGGATTTGAATCGCAGCGGGAGGAGGCCATCGATACGCCCTTCGGGTGGCCTTCGGACAATTACGTCCTCGGCACACTGGCGGGCCGGCAGGTGGCGTTTCTGGCGCGTCACGGGCGCGGGCATCGCATCTCTCCCTCGGAGCTGAATTTCCGGGCAAATATCTACGGGATGAAATCGCTGGGTGTCGAGCGCATCATCTCGCTCAGCGCCGTGGGCTCGCTCAAAGAGGAGCACCGGCCGCTGGATTTCCTAATCCCCGACCAGTTCTTCGACCGCACGCGCGGCCGCGTATCCACGTTCTTCGGCGAGGGGCTGGTGGCCCATATCAGTTTCGCCGACCCGGTCTGCCCCGAGCTGAGCGAGGTGGTGGCCGCGGCCGGCCGCTCTTCGGGCGTCAACATCAAGAAGGGCGGCACCTACCTTTGCATGGAGGGCCCAGCCTTTTCCACCAAGGGCGAATCCAACGTGTACCGGAGCTGGGGCATGGACGTCATCGGCATGACCAACCTCCAGGAAGCCAAGCTGGCGCGCGAGGCGGAAATCTGCTACGTGACGGTGGCCATGGTGACGGACTACGATTGCTGGCATCCGGGCCACGACGCGGTGACGGTGAACGACATCATCGCCAACCTCAAGAAGAACGCCGAAAACGCGTGCCGGGTGGTGGCCGAAGCCGTCGCCTCGATACCCGCGGCCCGCGGCTGCCAGTGCGGTTCGGCGCTTTCCCACGCCATTCTCACGGACCGCCAACTGGTTTCGGTGGACACGCGCCATAAGCTGGGGATCCTGATTGACAAGTACTTCGTGTAGCGAGATCGCGCGGGAACTGTTGGACCAGTGTCTGGCGGGCCGGCCTCCCGCGGAATTGCCGCCGGCGCTGCTCGGCGAGCCCGGCGGGCCGGCGCTGTTCGGAATCCTGGTGGAGGGCCTGGCGGACCGCTTCGAGCCGAGGCTCTGCGACGTCTACGCGCGGCTGTTCTCGCAAGCCGTGGCCCAGGTGGCCGAAAATGTGGACCCCGCCCTGCTCATGGCCCGGTACCAGCGTGT
>JBAWDI010000153.1:0-3685 GCA_049590695.1 Bryobacteraceae bacterium | reverse complement strand
GCCCCCGCCTTTTCCAGGTGCGCAAAGGCCTGGAAATGCCGTATTGGAAGCGATTTCTCAGACACCTATCCGTCAACGCTGCGTTGCGGTCGCTGGCGGAGTCGGTGCGGGCGGGCAGGATCACGCGCGAGACGGGGCTGGCGCACTGCTTTCGGACGGACGATCTGCAGCGGTGTCTAGGGTAGCGCCGAACACAGAGTGCGCCGCGGCTGTGTGGGCCGATTCTTCCGCCTACCTCACGGCTCGACGGCTATACTGAGGAAGATCAACCATTCGGGTGCCCTTCGAATGGAATGCTCTAAACTAACCAGGGAGGGAACACCATGCGTAGACGTTCATTTCTCGCGGCTGCCGCCGCATTGGGTGGCATGCCGATAACTTCACCTGGAGTTCAGGGCGCAACCAAATCGGCCAATCTGAAAATCACCGCTGTTGAAATCTGGCGGTTGACGGGCAATCCGGATCAAATGAAGGCGTACCAGGCCAGCTTTGGCGATGGGACGACGAGAAATTTGAGAAACCTGCCGGCCAGCCAGTTGTATATGAAGATACTCACGAACGAAGGCGTCGAGGGTTTCTATGGGACGTTCGATCAGACCGCGGCCAATGCCGTTATGGGAATAGCCCGGGATGTGATCGGCCAGGATCCGCTCGCCATCGATACCATATGGGAAAGGATGCACGGTGGCGCTCACAGGTATAGCGGAACTTACATGTTCGGTGTGAGCACGATAGACAACTGCCTCTGGGACCTGAAGGGGAAACTTCTGGATCTTCCGGTTTACCGGCTTCTCGGCGGCTCGCGGAAGACTTTTGATGTCTATGCAAGCTGCATAGGACAATCCTTGGAACCGGACCGGGTCAGGGAGAGTGCCGCCCAGTTGAAGAAGGAAGGATACAAATCGCAGAAATGGTTCCCCACGCGCGGGCCATCGGACGGGCAAACGGGATACGAGGAGAACGTGGCGCTGATCCGGATGCTCCGCGAAACCGTCGGGGAGAATTACGATATCATGATCGACGCATTGCTGAGATGGGACCTTCCCTATGCGATGAAATGGTGTAAAGACGCGGAACAATACCGCCCGCGCTGGCTCGAGGAACCGGTGCCGACAGCGGGCCAGGTTGAGAGTCTTGCCCGCCTGCGGCAGATGACTTTCATTCCCATCGCGACCGGCGAGCATTCCTACGGCCGCTGGGATGCCCAGGAGCTCATCGAGCACCATGCCGTCGATGTCATTCAGATCGACCCGGAATGGGGCGGCGGCATCAGCGAGCTGGTGAAGATCTGCACGCTCGCCTCCGTGCACGGTCTGATGGTCTGTCCCCATAACCAGAGATCGACCGCGTTGGCTCACATCATAGCGAGCCAGCCGCCGGCGGTGTGTCCTCTTATGGAATACCAGATTGACATACAGCCGGTTCTCTACTATTTCGACAAAAATCAGCTCATTCCGAAAGACAGCCAGATTACACTTCCGGATCTGCCCGGCCTCGGAATCGAGCTGGATGAATCCAAGATTGTAAAAAGGGAGAAGATATATCCCGAGGCATGACGCGGCGGAGGTCAACGCTGCATCGCGGTCGCTGGCGGAGATTGCCAGGCGTGCCGGCTCCAGACGAAGCCGATCGCGTTGAGGCAAAGGCGATGGAGAGGCGCCAGTGCAACGTCAGCCTCGCGCACATCCGCGGGTAGGGCGTGGTGATACGTCCAAGCGGCTCGGCAATCTGACAGAATTGGCAGTGGAGACCCGAATGGATTCAGCGTCAATCTTCGATCTAAGCCCCTCCGAGAAGCTCCAACTTGTCGAAGATCTGTGGGACGACCGTGCGGCCGCGCAGGAGACCGTGCCAGTCCACGATTGGCAAGAGCGGGAACTGGCGCGAATCTGCTGAAAAACCCGGCTTCGGGGCTGTCCTGGGAAGACGTGAGGCGCACGGTGCGTGCCCGCCATGCCCGTTGAGCTGGTGATCGCTCCGGAAGCCGGTTTGGACATTGCGGAAGCCTACCTCTGGTATGAAAGCCGCAGAGCCGGACTGGGCGAGGAGTTCCTGATCCCACGAGTCCGCCCCTTCGTGCGACGTGTCCGCGGGGCGGCCATTTCCCTGCCCCGTTTTGCCCGCTTACCGGTGACAGAAATCGCAAAATATTTTCACCCCTCCTTATCACTGACTTACAGCCGCCTCGCTCCCTCTTGCCCCCCGGCCCATCGCCACCCGCCTGCTATTCTGCAATCGGATACAGGTCTGCGCCGCCACCGCGGACCCAACAGTTTTCTTCCAGGCCTGGAAGCGTTGCATTTGAGGTGGTACTGAGTTCTCCGTAGGCCCGTGAACGGCCGAACGGCATCCACCCCCGGGAATCGGGGATGGGTGGACGGCGGGGAAATCTTGGGACTAGTCCTGAAACACTGGGGGGCGAGGCCGGGCGAACCCTTTGGGTCACACCCCGACACCAGCCCCAACAGCTTCAGCGAGCCTGCTATCGAGTTGGTATGAAGCGCCATCCAGCGCTTCCGCTGTCTTCGAAGATGCGGCTCCAACCATTGGCGGTCACAGACCCGCGCTTCACCCGGGCCGGGCACGCACGGCGAAAGTCCGAAGCCCCCGGCCGCCGCGACGAGTCTTTTTCACCCCGTCCGATCGGGACAAGTGTCTCTATTCTCACCGCGCCTGCGCCGGCCGCGCTACGATAGTCATATGCGCTTAATCACACTCACACTCACACTCGCGCTGGGATGCGCGCCGCTGGCCGCAAAGAGCGAAAAGAGCAAGACGGCCGGGAGGCTGGACGATGCGGCCACCCTCTTTTCCGAAATCATGGGCACCCCGGACAAAGCGATTCCGCAGGACTTGCTGGATAAGTCCTACTGCGTCGTGCTGGTGCCCGGTCTGAAGAAAGCTGCGTTCGGCTTCGGCGCGAAGTACGGGCGCGGCTTCTCGATTTGCCGCAACCCCGATGCACCGGGTTGGGGACCGCCGGCCGCCATTCGCATTGAAGGCGGCAGCATCGGTCTTCAGATCGGGGTCTCCTCCACGGACTTGGTCCTGCTGGTCATGAACGAGGGCGGAATGAAACACCTCACCAGCAGCCAGTTCACCATTGGCGCGGATGCCACGGCTGCCGCCGGTCCCGTGGGCCGCAGCACCACCGCTCAGACCGATGCCCTGATGAACGCCGAGATCCTCTCCTGGTCCCGTTCGCGCGGCGCCTTCGCCGGCATCTCGCTGGACGGCGCCACGCTGCGCAACGACATCGACGAGAACCAGGCGATGTATGGCCAGCGGTGGGACAGCAAACAGATCCTCGGCAGCGGCGCAAAACCACCGGAGATGGCCGCCAAGCTGCTGGCCGCGCTGAACAAGTACTCGTCGCGCCGGACCCATTAAGAACGCCTCCGCGCCAGGCTGCGCCGGCTACTTTCCCACTGTCACGGCCGCTTCCACTCTCACCGTCTTCGGCGGGAGGCATATCTTGTCGTTGCACGATTGGTACGAGGCATTCACTACCAGGTTGTGCACTCCGGCGGGCGCCCCGCGGGCGGTGCGCACTGGCAGCGTGAAATCGGCCTCGCCTTCGTACAACTCCACTTCCATGTTGAAGTTCGGGTCCTGAATCACCTGAGGTTCGGCTGCCTTGATTGGGCCCGCGAGTTGGAACGCCTGGCCCCGACCCAGCCAGATA
>JBAWDI010000152.1:0-2581 GCA_049590695.1 Bryobacteraceae bacterium | reverse complement strand
GAAAATGCGTCTGACCCCTTTTCCAACCGATTCCTTTCCGGTCTTCATGAGCCGAAAGTCGCGTTCGACTTTCTGCATGCTCACGTAGGTGTCATGCACGGACTGTTCGTGCATGCGCTCCTTGGGCACATCGGTCACCATCGCGTGGCAGCCCGCCAGTTGCATGGCTTGGTCAACGGCTGCCGCTTTGCGTTCCAGCAGGATCGTCCGGCCTTCCACGCGCAGATCCAGTGGTCCCGCCAGTTTGTGGCGCGCCGCCCAAGCCTGCAATTTCCGCAGCCCCGCCTCCGGCTGGCAGCGCTTGGCCGTCTTCACCTTCTCGTTGCGCTGGTCCACCTTGCCGCTGAGCTTGGCCAGTTTATCGTCCCACCGGTGCTGCTCACGCGCCGCTTGGTCCTCGTTCTTTCGCAGCACATAGCGGACGCCGCCGGCCTCCACCTCACAGACCTGTTCGGCGAACAAGCTCATCGGCAGCGTGCCCGTGCTCAGCAGTTTGCGGATCTGCCGATCGGTCAGGGCGCTGATGTAGCGCAACCCTTCCGCTTGGAGCGCCTGCTTGCCCTTGCTCTTTACCATGCCCCGGTCGCCCACGAACACCAACTCCTGGACCCCAAACTGTTCTTTGACGATCCGGATCTGCTCGGCAACCGTGGCAGGATCGCCAGTGTTGCCGGTAAAGACGCGCAGGGCCAGCGGTTCGCCCTCCTCGTCGGCGAGCAGGCCGATGACGATCGGCAACTTGCCGCGCTTGCTGTGGCGGTTGTAACCCTACTCGCCTAGGGCGTTGTGCTCGCCTTCCAGGTAGCTGCTGGTGACGTCGTAAAGGAACAAGGCGGGCGGGACGGCGCGGCGTTCGAGATAGCGCTGGTAGAGGGTATTCTCGATGGTCTCCTGGCGGGTGCAAAGCTCGTCGAGGGCGGCGTAGAGGTCGTCCTCGTCGAAGGGGCCGTGGTGGAGAACTTCGGCGACGGCGTGATCTTGGGCCCAGCGCACGGCGGACAGCCTCGAGCCCTGATGAGCGGCGCGGGCCAGGACGAGGAAGAGCGCGAGTTTGGCCAAGCGGGACTCGCCGAGAGCGGCGGTGAGGCCGAGGGCATCGGCGATCTGCTTGAGAACGAAGAGCAGGCCGAATACGGGGCCGCAGGTGGGGACAGAGTCGAGGTGGTCGAAGTCGCCGCGGAGGGCGCGCTGGAGGGCGAGGACGCGGGTGGGGTCCCAATGGGAGAGGTTGGAGAGGGTGCGTTTATGAACCTTGCGGTTATCGTATCAGCCCAGAACGCCGTCCCTTGTAAGCCAAAGTGGACTGGGATCTGCCCGGTTTTTCCAGATCGCTCACAACAGAGCGATCTCGTCCGGCCACTCGCTTGCCCGGTTTACTTCTTATCCAATACCTTTCGGACGGCCTTTTCCTTCGAGACGATGCCAATCGAGAACTTGGCGGACGGGGCTGCCGCTCCGGCCCGGACGGCGACCGGAACGGACGGCTCGGAAAGAAGCTTACCGTTTGGAGGCAGCGTGTCGGTGTCGATCGCGAGCTTATAGTCGCCCTCGCGCACGTTGTAGAAGGCAAAGCGGCCCTCGGATGTGGTGAGCGTATAGCGCGCGCCGGGGAGCAGGCGAATGAGCAAGCCCTCCAGGGCTACGCCTTCCGGACCAGTCGCCGTGCCTTCGACAATGGAAAGCGGGAGCACCTCGAAATCGGCGTGGGCGACGCGCCGCGGTTGTATCACAAGGCTGGCTTTGGCCGGCTCGCCGGGGTCCAGATCGGCCGCCAGTTGGGTGGCCGAGAGTGACACCTCGTGCGGCCCTTCGGGCACTTCGCTGAAGAGATAGCGGCCATCGGAGCCGGTGGTGACGGTGCGGCCCCCATCGAGCGTGATAGGGATTCCAGCGGCCAATGCCGCTCCCGCCAGCGTCCGGGTCCTGACCACACCTTCCACGGTACCGACCAGCGGCACCGCGTCGGCGGCGAACTGGTCCATGTTCTCGGTCGGCAGTCCGCCGCCCCAGCGAAGCTGTTTGGTAAGGCTGAAGTACAGGCTCCACTGGTTGAGGGCAGCCAGGTTTTCGGAGACGCCGGTGCCAGCGCCTTCGAGGACGAAGATGCTCTCGGGGTTGAGTTCCATCACCAGCCGGTTGCGGAAGGCCTCGGCGCGCAGGCTCCAATCGCGCAACAGCTTCATGCCGAGACCGAACACTGTGGTGCTGTAGGTGTTGGTGGCAAACACCGTGCGGCTGACCAGGTCGTTGCCGTAATCCAGGTTGGCGAAGGCGCTGAACCGGCCGGCATTCCCTTGCAGCGAGCCACGGAGATACACGGAATTGCGCTGGTCGGATCCGGTAGCCTGTTGTATCCGCGCCGCTCCTCCGAGAAAGAAATGGCCGACCTGATAAGTGTCCTGGATTTCCGTGGAGCGTTGTCGCTGCACAGCTGGTGGCATGACGATCTGGAGGTCGCGCCAGTTGACTTGCAGGGAGTGGTGGCCAATGGAGCGTGAGAGCGAAGCGCTCAACTGCCGGTTGTCGGAGGGGATGGCCGGACTGCCGGGCGCCTGAGAGGAGAAGCCCACCACCGAAATCT
>JBAWDI010000151.1:0-4466 GCA_049590695.1 Bryobacteraceae bacterium | reverse complement strand
CCCCTGGCCGGTCTCTTCTTTGGCTGGCGACGGGCCGACGAGGGCGTCGGCCGCGGACCGGGGGGTCCGCCCCACAGGTCCGGGCAGGCGCTCAGCGAATTCGCGGTGCTCTACGCCGGGGTTGTTCTGCCGCTCACTTTCATGATCGTCTTCGTTTCGGAGATGCTATGGGTATGGCACAGCGTGGTCGATTTTACCCGCGATGGCGCGCGCTACGCCGCCACCCACTGCTGGATGGCCGACGGCAGCAACGTTGCCGGGCCGGGCGGCTATATGCCGACGCACGTGCCGCCGATGATCGATATGGACCAGTTCCAGACCGGCGCCGCGGGCATCCAGGTGCAGTATTGGCAGGCCGACCCGGCCACCGGGGCCCTGACGCCTTTCAGTTGCAGCTCGGGCGATTGCAGCGCCGGCTGCGTGCCGGACGCGGTGACCGTGAGCATCGCCAACTACCAGTTCACGCGTTTCTCGGGTTTCTTCAAGCTGCCGGCGGTGACTATCCCGCCCTTCACCACCAGTGTGCCCATGGAAAGCGCGGGTTGCGACGAATCGGGGAACTGCCTGCCATGAGAATATGTAGGGGCGAGGGACCCAGAGGGTACCCCCTCGCCCGGAGGATCTCTTGCCGAACACCGCATTGATGGTCGCTTCGAGCGACGAACATTTCCGGGAGATGGTTCGCGACAACCTCCTCAACGTTCCCAACGCCAAAGTGGCCGCGGAGTACCAGGAGATCGCCGCCAACCTCTACATACGGGTGTTGCAGGACCTGGAGCGGAGTCCCAGCGCCGGCCTGATCGTCGATGTTTCCGGGGACCCGGAGGGGGCCATCAAGGCCATCGAGAAGGTTAAGCAGGCCGCCCCCGATCTGTTCGTGATCGCCTCCCACTTCCACGCCGACGGCGAAACCGTGATTGCCTGCATGCGCGCGGGGGCCAACGAGTTCCTGTTGCAGCCCATCAAGCGCACCGATTTCCGCGACGCCATCGCGCGTCTGGAGCGCGCGCCCCGCCACGCCACGGCGGGCGAGAGCAAGCTCGGCCGCCTCTACACCTTCATTGGGACCAAGGGCGGCGTCGGGGCGACCACGCTCGCCGTGAACTTCGCCGCCGTGCTGGCCGAGCGCCGGCTTTCCACTGTCCTGATCGACCTCGACTGGACGGGCAACGACGCCGCCATGCAGATTGGCGCATCCCCCCAGTACACCCTCATGGAAGTGGCGGAGAACCTGGAGCGCATGGACCAAGCGCTGTTTGAAGGCTTCGTTACGCGCGACCCGCTGGGCTTCTTCCTGGTGGGACCGCCCGATGCGCTGGAGCAGCACGGCCATTTCAGCGACCACATGTTCCGCGAGTTCGCCACCTTCCTGGTGGAGAAGTACGACGCCATCGTGATCGATGGCGGCCGCGCGGTGTCCGACGAAGTGGTGCTGGCGGCGGCGCAGATTTCGGCCTCCGTCTTCCTGGTCATCGACCAGGAATTCCCCTCCATCCGCAACGCGCAGCGCTACATCGCCTTCCTGATGCGGATGGGCTTCAATCAGGACCAGATCAAGATCGTGGTGAACCGGTACAGCAAGAAGGCCGGTCCCAACATGGCGGCGCTGGAGCAGATCCAGTCCACGCTCAACCAGCCCGTGTTCTATGGAATTCCCGCATCGCCGGCGGTGATCGCGTCCATCAACAAGGCCCGCCCGTTTGTGGCCAACCGCGAACAGGCGCCCGACCTGGACCGCATCTTCCGCGCATTTGTGAACAAGGCCACCGGCGGAAAGAAGAACGCCATAGCCGCGGAAACCGGAGGTTCTCTTGGGTAGCCGCAGCCTCGTCCGGGCCACTTCCGGCGCCGACCGCTGGTTCGAAATCAAGAGCCAGGTCCATCACAAGCTCGTCAATTCGCTGACCTCCGAGCAGCTCCGGGACCTCAACAAGGAAAGCGTCCGCGCGGAGGTCGGCGCCGTGGTCGAGAGGCTCATCCTCGATGAAGCGCTCCCCATGACCGTGGGCGAGCGCGAGAAACTCATCGAGGAGATCCTCGACGAGGTCTTCGGCCTCGGCCCACTGGAGCCGCTGCTCAAGGACCCCTCCATCTCCGACATCATGGTCAACGGTTTCGACAACGTCTACATCGAGCGCGGGGGACGCCTGGTGGAAACCAACGTCCGGTTCAAGGACCAGGCCCACGTCCGCATGATCATCGAACGCATCGTTTCGGCGGTGGGCCGCCGCATCGACGATTCCTCGCCCATCGTGGACGCGCGCCTCATGGACGGCTCGCGCGTCTGCGCCGTCATTCCGCCGCTCTCGCTGATCGGGCCCGTGATCTCCATCCGGCGCTATGGGAAGAGGATTTTATCCACCGAGGACCTGCTCAAGAACGAGACGTTCACCACCGGTATGTTGGATTTTATGAGCGGCTGCGTGGAGGCGCGGCTCAACATCGTGATTTCGGGCGGTTCCGGCTCGGGCAAGACCACCATGTTGAACACGCTCTCGCGCTTCATTCCCGAGGAGGAGCGCATCGTCACCATCGAAGACACGGCCGAACTGCAATTGCAGCAGAGCCACGTGGTGCGCCTGGAAACACGCCCCCCCAACATCGAAGGCGCCGGCGCCATCACCCAGCGCGACCTGGTGATCAATACCCTCCGTATGCGCCCCGACCGCATCATCGTGGGCGAATCCCGCGGCCCCGAAGCGCTCGACATGCTCCAGGCCATGAACACCGGCCACGACGGTTCCATGACCACGGTGCACGCCAATTCGCCGCGCGACGCCTTCTCGCGTCTCGAAACCATGGTCATGATGGCCAGCCAGCACGTGCCCGACAAAGTCATCCGGCAGCAGCTCGCCAGCGCCATCAACATCGTGGTGCACACCGCCCGCATGGCCGACGGCACGCGCAAAGCCACCGGCATCGCCGAAGTGGTGGGCGTGGAAAACGACCTGGTGGAGATGCAGGACATCTTCGAGTTCGAGCGCAGCGGCATCAGCGCGCGCGGCAAGGTGCTGGGCCGTTTCCACGCCACCGGCGAGCGGCCCATCTGCCTGGACCGGCTGAAGGCCTACGGCATTCATTTATCGGCCTCCATCTTCGAGGAGGAACACGTGGTGAAAGAGAAGTAGCGTATGCCGACTTCAGAGCCGCGACCGTCGGAAGCTGTGAAAAAATGGCAAGCTAAAGCATGCCCCACCAGGGTGGGGCATGCTTTAGCTTGCCCTCCGCCCGCTTGCGGGCGCTGTCTTCACACCTTTCAAGGGAGATGACACCATAAATGTTCTTCCTGGCCGCGTTCCTGATCTTCTCGGTGGCCCTGTTCGGCGCCGGCTATTACGTCTGGTCGGTTCCCGAACACGAAGCCTCGAACATGCTGGGGACTCGCTTGCGCGAGCTGCGCGCCCACATGCGCGGCCGCTCGAAGGGCGCGTCGGAGTTGCTGCGGCGCGAGCAGCGCGGCACATTCGCATTTTTGGGCGACCTGGTGGCCTGGGTCGCCATGCTGCGCCGGTTGCAGGAGATCATCCAGCAGGCCAACCTGAAATACCGGGCGGCCGACGTGTTCGGCTTCAGCCTGGTGCTGGCCGGCGCCAGCTTCGTGATCCTGGGAATCGCCAGCTCCAGCCTGCTGCTGGTGCGGCTGCTGGCGGCCGCCGCCATCGGAAGCATGCCGGTGCTCTATATCCTTCGCGTGCGCCGGCGGCGGCTGCGCAAATTCGAGGAGCAATTGCCGGACGCCATCGACCTGTTCACGCGCACCATGCGCGCCGGACACAACATCCACAGCGGCCTCGAGACCATCGCCAACGAGACCGCCGACCCCGTCAAAATGGAGTTCAAGAAGCTCATGGAAGAGTTGGCGCTGGGCTCGCAGGTGGAGCCGGCGCTGCACGGCCTGGGCAAGCGCGTGCCCCTCATCGACCTCAAGTTCTTCGTCACCAGTTTGATCCTGCAGCGGCAGACCGGCGCCAACATGGTGGCCGTTCTGGAAGGCCTTGCCGCGCTGGTGCGCGAGCGTCTGACCATGGCCGCCAAGCTCAAAGCGCACACCGCCCAGCAGCGCTTTTCCGCCGGCCTGCTGTGCGTGCTGCCCATCGTGGTGGGGCTGGTCTCCTACATCTTTAACCCCCAATACGTCCGGCTGCTGTGGACCGACCCCACCGGCAGCAAGTTTTTCACCTACGCCATTATTTCGGAGATCGTGGGAATTCTGATCATCCGCAAGATTGCCAACATCCGCGTATGAGGACGCCATGCTGACCGACCTGCTCTTTTTCCTGATCTGCGGCGCGACGCTGAGCCTGCTGGTCTGGAGCGGCGTTGAGCTTTTCCGCAACCAGGAGGACCCGCTGGGCGACCGTCTGGAAGCGTTGCAGTCGCAGGCCATGGTGGTGGCCGCGCGCGCCGAGCGCCGCTAGCGGGCCGGCCGCGGCCTGGACCGCTTCCTCTATCTGGTGGGCCTCGTC
>JBAWDI010000150.1:0-12947 GCA_049590695.1 Bryobacteraceae bacterium | reverse complement strand
CCAAGGATCTGGCGCAGACCCAGGTTGAAGCGGCGCGCGGCGCGCTGCTGCCGCAGGTAAGTTTCCGCGCCGGTTTTGAAGCCGACCGCCAGCGGTTCGTCACCCGCGGCGGCGCCAATTGGATGGCCTCCGTTTCCCTTCGGTGGAATCTGTTCAACGGTTTCGCCGACAAATCGCGCATTGCCGAGAACACCCACCTGTTGCGGCGCGCCGAATCGGACCAGCAGCGCGCGGAATCCGCCGTCAAGCTCCAGGTGCGCCAATCGTCCGCCGGCCTGGAGGCCGCCCAGCAGCGTATCGACGTTGCCAAGGCCGCCGTGGCGGAGGCGGAGGAGAGCCTGCGCATCGTGCAGAACCGCTACGAGGCCGGCATGACCAACGTGACGGAGCTGCTGCAGAATGAGACGGCGTTGCTGGAAAGCCGCACGCGCTTTCTGGCCGCCGTACACGACCAGCGCGTGGCCGCCACCATGCTGGAATATGCCGCGGGGCGTCTCTCCGCGGATTCGGAGGTACTGAACTGATGAAACCCCTGGCCCTTCTGATTCCCCTGGCCTTGCTGGCCGCCTGCGGCAACGAAGCGCCCCGCCGCTCCGCAACTTCATCCTCCGCTCCGGTCGCGGTCCAGGTCTCGACCGCCGCGACTCAGGAATGGCCGGCCGTCTATGAGGCTACGGGCACGGTTCGGGCCCGCACCTCCGGCACAATTTCCAGCCAGGTGATGGGCTACGTGCAGCAGGTGAGCGTGCAGGTGGGAGACCGCGTTCGGCAGGGGCAAATTCTCGTCACCCTGGACGCCCGCGAGCTGGAGGAAGGCGTCCGCGGCGCCGAGGCCGGCCTCGCCGAGGTCCGCAGCGCCATCCCCGAAGCGGAGAGTGCGATGGCCGCCGCCAAGGCCAATCTCGACTTGGCGCAGACCACCTTCAAGCGCATCGAAGACCTAGCCGCCAAGAAATCCATCTCCAACCAGGAGTTCGACGAAGCGTCGGCTCGAGTGAAAGCCGCGCAAGCCAACTACGAAATGGCTCGCTCCAAACGCGCTCAGCTCGACCCCAGGCTGGCACGCGCCGAGCAGCAACTCCGCTCGGCCACCATCATGCGGGACTATGCCAAGATCGCGGCTCCCTTCTCCGGTATCGTGACCGCGAAATCGGTGGAGCCTGGTAATCTGGCCACTCCCGGAGTTCCCCTGCTCACCATCGAACAGGATGGCGTCTACCGCTTGGAAGCATCCGTGGACGAATCCAGGCTGCCCGCCGCGCGCGCGGGTGCGACGGTCGAAGTGGCGCTGGAAGGGGTGGACCGCAGGCTGAATGCGCGCGTCTCCGAAGTTGTCCCCGCGGTGGACGCGGCTTCCCGGTCCTCGATCGTGAAAATCGACCTGCCCGCCATTCCGCAGCTTCGCTCGGGCATGTTCGGGCGCGCTTTCTTTCCCCTCGCCAGCCGCAAGGTTGTGGAAGTGCCCGCATCGGCCATCGTGGAGCGCGGTCAACTGCAATCCGTCTTCGTGGTGGAAGAGGGAACCGCCCGGACGCGCATCGTCACCACCGGCCAGCGCGCGAACGACGCCGTGGAAGTGCTCTCCGGGCTGAGCGCCGGGGAAAAAGTTGTGGCCCCGGTTCCAACGGGGCTCGAGGACGGCGCCCGGCTGGAGGTACGGCAATGAGCGCTCCCCGGCGCCTCGGTCCAGCGGGCCGCTTCGCCCACGCGTGGATCTCTTCCAAACTGACGCCGCTTCTGATTGCCGCCGCTCTGCTGGTGGGCGCCTTCGCGGTTTGGAAGCTGCCGCGCGAGGAGGAGCCGCAGATCATCGTGCCCATGATCGACATCATGGTCGAGATGCCCGGCGCTTCGGCCCACGAGGTGGAGGAGCGCATCACCAAGCCCATGGAAAAGCTGCTGTGGGAAATCCCCGGCGTGGAATACATCTACTCCACCTCGAGCCCGGGCAGTTCCCTGGCCATCGTGCGTTTCTACGTGGGGCAGGACGAAGAAAAGAGCATCGTCCGCCTCAACCAGAAAATGCAGGCCAACTTCGACCTGATTCCGCCCGGCGCGTCCCAGCCCCTGGTGAAGCCGCGCTCCATCGACGACGTTCCGATTTTGGCACTCACCTTGTCCAGCCCGCGCTATGGCGATTTCGAGCTGCGCCGCATCGCCGCCCAGCTCGACGACGCCATCAAGCAAGTGCCCGACGTTTCCGCCGTGAGCCTGATCGGAGGCGAGCGCCGCGCCATCCGCATCGTGCTCGACGAGTCCAAACTGGCGGCGTACAACCTCTCGCCGCTTCAGGTGGCCGGGGCGCTCGGCATGTCGAACCGCCGTCTGCCCTCCGGCGAGTTCGCCAGCGGCAACCGCGAGTACGTGCTCGAAACCGGCGAGTTTCTGCGCACTGCCGAAGATGTCCGGAGCGTGGTGGCCGGGGTTGCCAACGACAAGCCGGTATACGTTCGCGACGTGGCTGAGGTGAGCGACGGCGGCGAGGAACCTACCGACTACGTTCGCACGGCCGACGCCCGTTCGCGGCAATTCCTTCCCGCCGTGACGCTGGCCGTCTCCAAGCGCAAAGGCACCAACGCCGTGATTGTCGCCGGCAACGTGCTGCGGCGAATCGAGCCGCTCAAGGGAGCCGTCATTCCGTCGGATGTCCACGTGGCGATCACGCGAGACTATGGCAAGACGGCCGCGGAAAAGTCCAACGAGCTGCTCTTCCACATGCTGATCGCGGTGGTCTCGGTGAGCCTCCTGATCGCCATCACGCTGGGGTTTCGCGAGTCCCTCATCGTGTTCATCGCCATCCCCGTCACCCTGGCCCTCACGCTGGCGGTTTTCTATCTCTACGGCTACACCCTGAACCGCATCACGCTGTTCGCCCTCATCTTTTCCATCGGCATCCTGGTGGATGACGCCATCGTGGTGGTGGAGAATATCGTCCGCCACTGGCGCATGCCCGCCAACCGCCAACGGCCGCCATTCGACGTGGCCATCGAAGCGGTCGACGAAGTGGGCAACCCCACCATCCTCGCCACCCTGACGGTGGTGGCCGCAATTCTTCCGATGGCTTTCGTCGGCGGGCTGATGGGCCCCTACATGCGGCCCATTCCGATCGGGGCCAGCGCGGCGATCGTCTTCTCGCTGCTGGTGGCTTTCGTGGTGACGCCGTGGGCGGCGGTCCGTATCCTGAAACCCAGCCACGACTCGGCCCACGGCGAACAGGAGGACCGCCTCACGCGCCTGTATCGCCGCGTGATGGGCGCCATCCTGCACCAGCCGGTGTTGCGCTGGGGATTCCTGGGCGGCGTCGTGTTCCTGCTGCTCGGCTCCGTGTCGCTGGTCTACTTCCAGTTCGTCAAAGTCAAGATGCTGCCGTTCGACAACAAGAGCGAGTTCCAGGTGATCGTGAATATGCCCAACGGAACCACGCTCGAAGAGACCGCGCGCGCCACCGATGCGCTGGCCCACGCCGCGCTCGACCAGCCGGAGGTGGTCAATCTACAGACCTACGTAGGCACCGCCGCACCGTACAATTTCAACGGCCTGGTGAGGCATTACTATCTGCGCAGGGGTCCCAACATGGCCGACATGCAGATCAATCTGTTGCCCAAGGAGCAGCGGAGCCTGCAAAGCCACGAGATCGCCAAGCAGGTGCGCGAGCGCCTGGTCCCCGTTGCCAACGTTTACGGGGCGCGCATCCAGGTGGCCGAGGTTCCCCCCGGCCCGCCGGTGCTCCAGACCCTGGTGGCCGAGGTCTACGGGCCGGCGCAGCAGGAGCGCATCGCCATCGCGCGCCGCATCCGCGATCTCTGGAAGCGCACCGATGGCGTGGTGGATGTGGACTGGTACGTGGAAGACGACCAGCCGGAGTTTCGCATCCTGGTGGACAAGGAGAAAGCCGCGCTGAACGGCATTTCAGAGGACGACATCGCGCGCACCATGCAGGTGGCCTCGGCCGGGTACGAGGCCGGCCTGCTGCACGTGGATTCCGAAAAAGAAGATGTGCCCCTCAACGTGCGGCTCAGCCGCGCCAGCCGCTCCGATCTGGAACGAATCGAAGACCTGAAGGTGGCCGGCCGCGGCGGCAAGCTGGTGGCGCTGCGTGAATTGGTGCGGGTCGAGCCGGCGGTTGTGGATACCAGCATCTATCACAAGAACCTGATGCCGGTGACCTACGTGACGGGTGACGTCGCCGGCGTCATGGAAAGCCCGGTGTACGCCATCTTGAAGCTGGGGCCGGAAATGGATAAGTTCAAGGCACCCGAGGGGTATGCCATCGAGCAGCACATGGCCGCCCTGCCGTCGGATTCCGAGCACTATTCCATAATGTGGGACGGCGAGTGGCACATCACCTACGAAGTGTTCCGCGACCTGGGAATCGCTTTCGCGGCCGTGCTGATTCTGATCTATGCGCTGGTAGTGGGGTGGTTCCAGTCTTTTGTAACGCCCTTGGTGATCATGGCGGCCATCCCGTTCTCGCTGGTGGGCATTCTGCCGGCGCATGGCCTGATGCACGCCTTCTTCACGGCCACGTCCATGATCGGCTTCATCGCCGGAGCCGGCATCGTGGTGCGGAACTCGATCATCCTGGTGGACTTTATCGAGCTGCGGCTGAAGGAGGGTATGCCTCTCGAGGCTGCCGTGATCGATGCCGGCGCGGTTCGATTCCGTCCCATGATGCTGACCGCCGCGGCCGTGGTGGTGGGGTCCGCCGTGATTCTCTTCGACCCCATTTTTCAGGGACTGGCAATCGCGCTGATGGCGGGTGAAGTCGCTTCGCTGGCCCTCTCGCGCATGACCGTACCGGTGGTCTATTTCGTTGTGAATCGAAAGGGGAAACTCGCATGACTCTCGAACGTTATCTCCGGCTGATCGCCGGATTCTTCGTGATGCTCAGTTTGGCTTTGGGCTACTGGGTGAACCCGGCGTGGTTTCTGTTCACGGCATTCGTAGGGCTGAACCTGTTTCAGTCCGCGTTCACCAACTGGTGCCCCATGATGACGATCCTCCGCAAGCTCGGCGTGTAAGACATTCGTCCAGCAGCCTGCGGTCGCCGGCCCGATAGATGCCGGCCAGTGTCTCTCGGATGCGCCGGCCGGTCCACCACGTTGACCAACACGTTCATCGCCGCCGCCGGCCGCCGTGCAGGATGCCATCCTGCCCCACAACCACAGTGAGTCCGCCGTAATTCACCAGCTCGATCCCATTCCGTTGGAGCGCCTGGCGCACTTCGGGGGCTACCAGCGCGGCCAACTCGTGCTCGCGGCTCTCTTTCAAGCGGGTGCGGGCGTGGCGCAAGGCATCGCCGCACCGGCCGGGGTGGCACATCAATTCCGTGCTGCCGTTTGGAAGGGCGTCCAGCATATCCACCAGGGCGGCGGTGCGGAGACGGCCGGTGAGCTGGAAGCCGGCGAAGTGGTCCGTGGCGCGGCGGCCGTGCTTCTCCAGCACGCGGTGGAACCTGCGGCGCAGCAGGCCCAGCGGGAAATCGAACGGGCGGCGCACCCAGGGAATATCGAACTCCTCGCCCAAGCGCGCCACCGCATCCAGCACTGGCGGCGCCAGGTGCGTGTGCTTGTGCGTGTCCAGATGCGTCGGCCGGATGCCCGCATCCACAATGCGCCGCACTTGCGCGCGCAGCTCGTCGTACACGCGGATTTCGCGGCGCGCCATGGCGGCGAGCAATTGCGGCACGGTGAGCGGCAGCGGCTTGCCAGTGGAGAGCGACCGGCCGCCGATCAGGACCAGGTGGCAGCCGACGTCGAGCGAAGGGGTTTCGCGCGCCAGGCGCAGGGCGTCCTCGAACGCCGCGCCGTTGGCCATCAGGGTGGTGGCGGTGAGAATGCCGCGGCGATGCGCTTCCACGATGCCCTGGTTGACGTCCGGCGTGAAGCCGAAATCGTCGGCGTTGACGACCAGTTGTTTTGGGGAGCTCAAAATAGGGTCAGTCGAATGGTCAGGAATTTCTTGGGGTTCGCGCGGATATCCTTGGCGAGCGACTGGAACTCGCTGGTCGCGCCGTTGAGCGCATCGTAAAGCTGCGGGTTCACCATGAACTGCCCGATGGTGCCCTGGCCGGCATTGATTTTGTCGATGGTGGCGTTGAACTTGGCGACGAACTCGTCGAGACGCTGGTAAAGCTGCTCGTCCTTCAAGAGCTTTCCCGCGGTGCCCTTGCCGGCGTTGACGTCGGCCAGCAACTGCCGGATCTCGTCCAGCGATTGCTTCGCCTCGTCGAACAGCGCGGGGTCCTTGAGGAGCTTGCCGGCGCTTCCCTGGCCGGCCTGCAAATCCGCCAGGATCGCATCCGCGCGTTTGAGGGGCGCGCGCAGTTCCTGGTAGAGCGTATCCTCGTAAATCAGCTTGCTGATGGTGCCGTGGCCGCTGCGCACGTCGACCAGCAGTTGTTGCATCTCCGAGCCGATGCTGTTCAGGCGGTCGTACAACTCTTCGTCCTTGAGCAGCTTTCCGATGTTGCCTTTGCCCTGTTCGACGCCGGCGAGCAGCGTATCCACGCGGTTTACGATGGTCTGGAACGTTGTCAGCAGGTTGGCGCTTTGCGCCATCAATTCGGGAATGT
Source organism: Bryobacteraceae bacterium (assembly GCA_049590695.1). Taxonomy (GTDB): domain Bacteria; phylum Acidobacteriota; class Terriglobia; order Bryobacterales; family Bryobacteraceae; genus Fen-178. The sequence continues at coordinate 6,373 of JBAWDI010000150.1, read as the reverse complement.
CCTGCGCCTGAAAGCTGTTGATTTCGCCGCCATCCTGGACGTGCCGCGGGGCGCGGCCCTTGGTAATGTTGATGAACTTGTCGCCCAGCAAGTTGGACGCGGTGATGCCCGCCACCGAGTCCACGGGGATGTCCGGCAGGTATTTCTCATCCACCTGCAATTCGAATTCGACGGTGCGCTTGGGGTCCGCCGAGTTGCTCAGGCTCACCTTGTCCACCGAGCCGATGGTGATGCCGTTCAGCCGCACCGGCGTGCTGTCGGTTATGCCAGAAGCGTCGTCCAGGTAGACGTGCAGCGTCGCGGTGCGCAGGAACGGGTTCTTGGAGCTGGTGAGCAGGAAAATCAGCAACGACAGAATCAGGAACGCGGTCAGCCCGACCACTCCGACCTTCAACTGCGACCACCGTACTTTGGCACTGCGATCCGGCATGGTCTATACCCGCTGCTTCACAAACTTCGAAATGTAGGAATCTCGCGACTCTTCCAGCTCATCCTGGCCGCCTTCAAAGATCAACCGGCCGTCCCGAAGCACCATAAAAGTGGTCGGCATGGCGCGCCCCGCGCCGTTCGGAGCCGGCTCGATACACCCTTGTTTCGAATTGTAGCGGAAATTCGCGATCAGATTCCCGTCCTGGTAGCGCTGGGTTACCAGCAGGGTGGTAGTCTGTTTCACGTCCCGCTCTTTGATGAGCAGCGCGATGATGGTGTGGGCGGTGATGGGGTCGAGCCCCGCCGTGGGCGAGTCGTAGAGCACCAGCGGGGGTTCCGTCACCACGGCGCGGGCGATGGCGGCGCGCCTTCTCATGCCGCCGGAAAGCTCGCTGGGGAATTTCTCGAGCGTGCCGCCCAACTCGACGAACTCGAGCGCCTCCTCGACGCGCGGCAGGACCCGCTCGGGAGCGCAGTGGATGGACCTCTGGTTGAGCAGCGGATACGCCACGTTCTCCTGGATGGTCAGGGAATCGAACAGCGCGCCTTCCTGGAACAGCATGCCGATTTTGCTTCGAATATCGAACAATTGCCGCTCGCTGAGCGTGGTCAGGTTCTCTCCGAATGCGTAGACTTCTCCGGAGTCGGGCTTCACCAGTCCCAAGGCGGTCTTGAGCAGCACCGTCTTTCCGCTGCCGGCCGCGCCCAGTATGACGCGCGATTCCCCTTCGAAGGCCTCGAAAGAGACGCCGGAGAGCGCCACGACTTCTCCGAACGCGACGCTGACGCGATCAAAGCGGAGGACGGCCTGGCGGCTGCCGGCGGCCATCAGCTCCCCGCCTGGCTGACGAAGATCTTGGCGATGATCAGCGTCAATATAAAGATGAGGATCGAGGCGGTCACCATCGCCTGGGTGGTGGCGCGGCCCACGCCCTGCGTGCCGCCGGTGGCGCGGAGGCCGTAGAAGCAGCCGACCAGCGCGATGGCGAATGCGAACACGAAAGGCTTCAGCAGCCCCTGGGCCACGTCGTTCCACTCCAGCGCGCGCCAGGCCGTGCTCCAGTACTGCCGCGATTCGATATGCAGGAAGAGGAAGGCAATCACCCAGCCTCCGAAGATCCCCACGAAGTCCGCGATGATGGTGAGCAGCGGCAGCATGGTGCAGGTGGCAATGAGCCGCGGCGTGACCAGCTTCTGGATGGGATCGGTGCCCAGCGCGCGCATGGCGTCGATCTGCTCGGTGACCTTCATGGAGCCCAGTTCGCTGGCCATGCCGGAAGAGTTGCGGCCGGCCACCATCAGGGCCGTCAGCACCGGTCCCAGTTCGCGCACCAGGGTGATCGAAACCAGGGTACCGGTCTTGCCGACCTGCCCGTAATCCGAGAGCGCGCGCGACATCTGCAACGCCATCACGGCCCCGCTGAAGAACCCGGTCAAGACGGCGATGGGGAGGCTGCCGACTCCGATGACATCCATCTGGAGGGCAATGTCATCACCATAGTGCGGGCTGCGAAAGACGTTCTTCATGGCCCTGCCGGCGAGCAAGAAGAACTCCTGAGCGGCCAGGACAGGCTCTTTCAGCAAATCCAGCAAGTAGATTGATCCCCGAACTCCGATGCTACCATACAAGGAGTAAACCTAGCGATGAAAGGACTTACCGATATTCCAGGCATTCGAGTCGGGCATATTTCCGACTACGATGCGATCACCGGCTGCACGGCCATCCTGTGCGAACGGGGCGCGGTGGGCGGAGTGGACATACGCGGCTCGGCCAGCGGCACGCAGGAGATCGACACGCTCAGCCCCTACCACGTGGACCCGCAAGTGCACGCCATCCTGCTGGCGGGCGGCAGCGCTTTCGGTCTGGAAGCGGCCGCGGGCGTGCGCCGCTACCTGGCGCAGCGCGGGGCGGGCTACCTTTTCGGCGGCCAGCATATTCCCATTGTGCCCGCCGCGATTCTGTTCGACCTCGGAATCGGCAAGTCGAACGTTCACCCCGGCCTGGCGATGGGCGAAGCCGCCGCCGCCGCCGCCACCACCGATGCGGTCGAGGAAGGATGCGTGGGCGCGGGCACCGGCGCCACCGTGGGCAAGCTTTTCGGCATGAAGCAGGCGATGAAATCGGGGATTGGATCGTTCACGGTGACGCTCCCCGGCGGCGTGTTGGTGGCGAGCCTGGTAGCGGTGAACGCATTCGGCGACGTGCGCGACCCGGATTCCGGGAAGACGCTGGCCGGCGCGCGCCAGGCCCCCGACAGCCGCGAGTTTGCCAATACGGTGGAGCGGATGATGCGGGGCGAGCTAGGCAGCCTGCGGGGCGGCAATACCACGCTGGCGGTGGTCGCGACCAACGCCAAGCTGACCAAGGTGCAGGCCAACAAGCTGGCGCAATTCGCCAGCCTGGGGATGGCCCGCACCATCTACCCGGTGAATACCATGGCGGATGGCGATACGGCCTTTGCGCTCTCCGTTGGCGACCGCGAGGCGGATATCAACATGCTGGGCGTGGCGGCGGCGGAAGGGCTGGCCAGGGCTATCGTGCGCGCGGTGAGGTTCGCGAGGACGCTGGGGGGCGTGCCGGGGCTGGGGTAGGCGACCCGCGCGTGACAAGTGGATTTGTTGTCCTCAGCGCAAATGTACGACAAATTTGCGCAACTCTCTCAGCACTTCCTTTTCGTTCGTAAAGAACACGTAGTGGTCCGCCCCGCGCAATTCGACGATGCGCACCTTCCCCTTGGCCGCCCGCATGTACTGTTCATAGCGGTTCAAGTACACTCGATCCGCGTCATAAATCCGTTGGAGCGCCCTGCGCTGTTCGGCGTTGCGCGGTTGGAAGCGATAATACTGCGACCAGCCGCCCGCCCGGGGCGGAGCTGCTGGGAGGTACAGTATTGGCGCCCGTATATTGGAGTAATCCCGCTTCTTAGAACCGTCGCTAACCGCCTTCCCGATGAAACCGGGAGCTCGCCGTGCACCTACCGATCCATCGAAGTTGGCATAGAACTCGTTGCGTAACTCAGACTCTGGGAATGCGAACCTCATGATTCGCATCTGCCTATCTCTCATAGCCTGGAACGAACGTCTATCCGCGTCAGTCAGCGCGGGAGAACGCATGAACGCGGCCAACGGATCGAACAGCGCCAGATACGCTGGGTTCTTGCCCGAGAAGTCTCCTGGATCGTCCCCCGCATCGAGATACACGAGGCCGGCAATGCGATCGGGGTGTTGCCCGCCAAGTGTCGTCATTTCCGATCCAGCCATGGAGTGACCGACCAGAACCGGCGTTCGGATGTCCAAAGTGTCCAAAGCACGAAGCACGTCGTCCGCTAACCGCTGGTCGGTGTAGCCCGATGTCGGGTGGCTCGACGCGCCGAACCCGCGGCGAGTGATGCCATAGACGTGGCCAGTGCCGGTTAGCTTCGGGGCGAAGTCGTCGAAGACGTGTGCGGTGTTGCCCGATCCGGAGAGCAAGACAATATTTCTCCCGGTTCCGCCCCAGTCAAGCACCTCCAGTCGAACGTCGTCGTCCACTACCACAAGTTGCACTTTGTGCGGCGAAGGGTCGTGCCACGGCGGGGGCTCCGTCTGAGCGAATCCTGGGCTTGAATTCGCAATCAGCGCAAGAGACACGCTTGCCAGCCGAGCAAAGTGAACAACATGCATCCGATCCTCCCTCCTCAGCCCCGAGTTGATGACAGAACGCAACAACTATCCTACAGGAGCACGCTACTGCCCCGGAACACAGCGGACGGATCACGGGGCACTCAGAAACCGGCCGGATTCACGCGCTACCAGCCCAAGTCCTGGCGGGAACCCGCCCCATGAAACCGTCGCCGGCTGCGTGCGAAGGCTTGGATGATCTCACTCACGCCGGCTTGTAGGCGACCGCGTCGATTTCCACTTTGATGCCGGGGATCGCAAACGCCGCCACTACCGTAGTGCGCGCGGGTTTGGCCTGGCCGAAGAATTCCGCGTAAACCTCGTTCATGGCGGCGAAATCTTTGCCATCGGCCAGGAATACCTGGCACTTCACAACGTCGGCGAGGGCCGCGCCGCAGCCTTCCAGGATGCGCATGATGTTGGTCAGCGTCTGGCGGGTTTTGTCGCGAATATCGCCGGACACCACCTGCTGGGTGGCGGGGTCGATGGGGACCTGGCCGGAAACGAAGATGAAATCGCCGGCGCGAACGGCCGGGGAATAGGGGCCGCGCGGGGCGGGCACGCCGGGGGGCGAGATGCGTTCAATCATGATTCAGTGTCCTTCCGCTTCCAGGAAACGCTCGGCTTCCATGGCGGCGCGGCAGCCGGCGCCGGCGGCGGTGATGGCCTGGCGGTAGGTGCGGTCCTCCACGTCGCCAGCGTGGAAAACGCCGGGGACGCTGGTCCGCGCGCCGCCCTTCGAGACGATGTAACCTTCCGCATCGGTCTCGATCTGGCCTTTGAAAACCTTGGTATTGGGAATGTGGCCGATGGCCAGGAAGAAGCCGTCGACGGGCTGCTCCCAGACCTTGCCGGTCTTGAGGTCGCGCAGGCGCACCCCGGTTACGATTTTCCCGGCAACGTCGTGGACCTCTTCCACCACCGTGTTGGTGAGGAACTTGATCTTGGGATTGCGACGTGCGCGGTCGAGCATGATCTTCGATGCGCGGAATTCGTCGCGGCGATGGACCAGCGTGACTTCGCGGCCGAAGCGCGTCAGGAAGTTGGCCTCTTCCATGGCGGAATCGCCGCCGCCCACCACCATGATCTTCTTGTCGCGATAAAAGAATCCGTCGCAGGTGGCGCAGGAACTGACACCATGGCCAATGAGAGCCTGCTCGGATTCGAGGCCCAGCCAGCGCGCGGAAGCGCCGGAAGCAATGATGACGGTGCGCGTTTCGGTCCAATCGCCTTCGATGTTGAGACGAAACGGCCGGCTGGAGAAATCGGCATCGACGACGGCCCCGTCCACGTATTCGGCGCCGAAGTTCTGCGCCTGTTTCCGCATGTTCTCGACCAGGTCCGGCCCGTTGATGCCATCCGGGAAACCGGGAAAGTTTTCCACCAGGGTGGTGAGGGAAAGCTGTCCGCCGGCTTCATGGCCGCCTACGACCAGCGGTTGCAGGTTGGCGCGCGCGGTGTAGATAGCGGCGGTATTGCCGGCGCATCCGGAACCAATGATCATTACATTTCGCATGGGTGACTCACGAGGGCTGCAAGCATTCCGCGATTTCCTTCTCGTCAATGGCGCCGGCGCGGATGAGGCGCCAGTACGGTTCGGTGATATCGACTGTGGTGGCGCCCGCTCCGTTGCACGCGCCCCCGTCGATCACCAGGTCCACGCGCCCATCCATCATGCCGAAAACATCGATGCCGCTGCGGCAGGTGGGGCGGCCGGAAATGTTGGCGCTGGTGGAGATCAGCGGCTGATTCAGCACGGCGATCAACTGGTTGGCGACCTTGGAGCACGACTGGCGCAGCGCCAGGCGGCCGGTGTTGCCAGTCAGCTTGAGCGGGACTTTGGCTGAAGCGGGAACGATGATGGTGAGCGGCCCGGGCCAGAAGCGGCGCGCCAGAATGAAAAACCGGTTGCTCAGCTCGGAGGCCAGATCCTCGGCCATGATGAGGTCTCCCACCAAAATGGGAAGGGAGCGGTGGGGTTCCCGGCCCTTGGCCTGAAAGGCCCGGGCCACGGCGCCCAGGTTGAAGGGGTCGGCCACCAGCGTGTAGAGCGCATCGGTGGGGATGGCAACCACTTTGCCGCGGCGCACGGCGGCGGCGGCCCGCTCCAGCACTTCCGGCTGCGGTTCCTCGGGATTGATTTCGACCAGGTCGGTAGCCATTTCGTTCGATCTTAGCGCGGGCCGATGGCCTCGGCGACGTCCAGGGCCATCTGGTACCGGCCGAAGGGCGCGCTCAATTGTACACCCTGGACCATGCCGCGCACACGCGCCACCATTTCGCG
>JBAWDI010000149.1:0-3318 GCA_049590695.1 Bryobacteraceae bacterium | reverse complement strand
GCCCCACCAGGTTTTCCCGCACGAAGCCCAGGTCTGCGTCTCCCGAGATCTTGTTGGCAATCGCTTGCACCTTCCGAATCCCCAAATCGCGTGCCATCTCGGCCACACGAGCGGCGGTCTGGAGGCTGGCCCACCCCGGTTCCACCACCACCAGCATGGTGTCGACACCCTCGGCGGTGCCGCGCCCCAAATGCTCCACGCCCGCTTCCATGTCCACTACCACGTGCTCCCGGCTTCGCAGCATCAGGTGGTTCAGCACCTCGCGGAGCAGAATGTTCTCGGGACACGCGCAGCCGCGCCGGCCCCGCTCGATGGTTCCCATGACCAGCACGCGAACCCCATCCACCAGCACGCCGAATTCGCCCGGAATGTCATCCACCCGCGGATTCATCTTCAGGAAGCCGCCCCAGCCCTCGCCGCCGCCAACCCGCTCCTCGATCAACGCCTTCAGCTTGACCAGCGGCCTGATGTCCGGCCCGCGATAGCCTAGCGTTCCGGCCAGGTTGGCATCCGGGTCCGCGTCCACGGCCACCACTTGGTAACCCAGGTCCCGCCAGCAACGCGCCAGAAATGCCGAGACAGTGGTCTTGCCGACCCCGCCTTTTCCCGCCACCGCGACTTTCATAGCCCCACCTCCCATGCGCCCAGCGCGGCTATGGCGAGGCTGGTGGAACTCAGAGTCAGCAGCGATTCTCCCGCCGATTCGAGCGCGGCCACCAGCGGGTCCCTGGGGATGGTGACGATACGGCTGAACGGCCCGCCGGCCAGCGTGGTCATCTGCGCTGCCAGAGGCTCTCCCTCGTCGAATTGATTGAGCACAAGCTGAACGCTCCGTGGAAGCGCGCCGTGAAGACTCACAAACAGGTCGAGCGACCGCCGGATGGTTTCGGCGGCCATGCGGGAGCGATTCACCACGCAGATCAGCGCGTCCGGACGGCCGCTGGTGCGGCGGGAAAGGTGCTCCAGCCCCGCTTCGCAGTCCAGCAAAACGTGACGGTAGCCGCGCGCCAGGCGGTCTAGGTGATCCCGAATCAGGTTGTTCACATAGCAGTAGCAGCCCTTGCCTTCGGGGCGCCCCATGGTCAGCAGGTCGAAGCCCGGGTTCTCGACTAGAGCCTCTTCCGCGCGCAGTGCCAGCCATTCGGCGGACGACATCGAAGGCGGGCGGTGGTTATCCCGCAGCTCTTCGCGCATGTCGGCCAACGTCTGAGAGACCGTAACGCCGAGCGCCGGCCCCAGGCAGTTCGAAGGGTCGGCGTCGATAGCCAGCACGGGAGTCTGGCCCGATTCCACGAGCCGCCGCAGCAGCAGGGATGCGACCGTAGTCTTCCCCACCCCACCCTTACCGATGACCGCCAGAATCACCGGTGGGTTTCCCGCTCTCGCACTAGGCTCGATAACTCGGCCAGAGCGTCCATCAGGCGGTCCGCGTGTTCCACGCTCTCGGTGCCGAGACCGCAGGTAGGCGTGAGGAGCGCCTGCCGGTAGAGTGCGCCGCGGTCCAAGCCCTTGGCGGCAAGCTGTTCCACGCGCTCGTCCAGCGCGTCCAGCAAAGTATGCGGGTTGAGGTTGCCGTTGGCGTGAGCCGGGACGATGCCCCAGCTCAGGACGCCTCCCTTTTGCAGAAACGATTTCAGTTCCGCGGGATAGAGCGACAGCCCCTGAAAGTACTCGTAGGCGTCGAAATTGACCACGTCCAGATCGGTGCTGAACACCAGAGACCAGTCGGTGTTACCGCAGCAGTGCAACCCGGCCAGAGCGCCTTCCTTGTGGATGGCCGCCACGCCCGCGTCGATGGCCGCGATGACGTCGTTTCGCGGCACGTTGACGAAAGCGGAACCGAAAGCGCAGAGGTACGGCTCATCGAGCACCACCAGCGCGCCCTCCGCCACCTCGCGGAGTTTTCGCGCCATCCAGCGGGCCTTCATGGCCATTCCCTGGACGGCCACTTCGTACAGTTCCGGGTTGTAGGCCAGCGACCGCTTGTTCTCGTCGGTGACGGTCATGGCGAAGCTGAATGGTCCGGTGACCTGCCCTTTGACCCATTTCGGCCGTCGGCCGCCCACGCGCGGGACGCTCTCCAGGAAGAGGTGCAATCCCAGCGCGTACTCCGGGGAAATCGCGAAGCGTTCGGCATCTTCGTCGACCAGCGCCTGGTAGAACGCCTCCAGCTCGCCCACCAGCGCCTCATCGCTACGGAAGTAGATGGTTTGCGCCGCGCGGTCGACCACGGCTCCCGGCAAACCCTCCGCATACTGAACGTACATGCTCTCCAGCCAGTTCCGAACGGGCAGTTGGGGCCAGGCGGGCATGTCCGGAAGGTGGCTGAAAATCCGGTCCACGAGGCTCCGCGCCTCGGTATGCGGAAAGCTTCCCACGACGGTCGGTATGGCAGCGAAATCCGGGCACTTCATGGTGAATTTTGAGCTTTACGGTCTGAAATTAGTATAGCTCGCGGCGTTCCGGTGTATACTTTCAACAACCTGTGTATGGAGGAGACAAATTGACCAAGGTAGAGTTGAACAAGTCGATCGAAGCCCGAAAGCTCAACCAGAGAACCGGACTTCCCTTGACCGGTCCCGAGGCGACGATCCCTTACGGCGCCATCATCGAGCATCTCGAAACCGACCGCGACCAGGAGAAGTTCCACTACCTGGGAGAACTGTATTCGTGTCGCCACGAAGTCTTCGTGTCCGCGGTGAACCCGGCAGCACCAGCCGCTCCCGCACCGCAGACCGCGCCTGGCGAGCCTGTCGCCAGTAAGCTGCAATGGGAGCCACTGGATTCAAGGCCGGGCGTGCCCGGCCCCTACCTCCTGCGGGCCAAGGTGCCGGGCGGGTGGTTGGTGGCTCTGGGCGGCGCCAGCGTGACGTTTTACCCCGATCCCGAGCATCGATGGGACGGTTCGTCCGTGGCTTGAGCTCTGGTTACCGGCTGAGGCCGCCGAGCAAGCCGCGCGCGGCGCTGCTCACGTTTTGCGCGGCCTGCTGGGCTGATTGCCCCACCTGCTGCTGCACCTGATTGGCGGCCTGCTGCGTCATCTGCCCGGCCTGTTGCGCCGCTTGCGTGGCCTGCTGCGTGGTTTGCTGCACCTGCTGCTGCGCCTGCTGGGCCGCCTGCTGCGCCTGCTGCTGGGCCGCTTGCGCCGCCTGCTGAAGCTGCTGCTGGGTCTGCTGCGCCATCTGCTGCGCCTGCTGGGACGCTTGCTGGGCCGCCAGTTGCGCTTGTTGCGCGGCCTGTTGCAACTGCGCCCCGGCCTGCTGCGTGGCCTGTTGCGCCTGGTTGACCGCCTGCTGCGCCGCCTGCTGCGCCTGATTG
>JBAWDI010000148.1:0-1950 GCA_049590695.1 Bryobacteraceae bacterium | reverse complement strand
GTTGTGGACCATCTCGGTTATTTTCACGCCGGGGATGGCCTGCAACAGTTGCCGGGGCGCCTCGTAGAACTCGTTCTGCCGCCCCAGGCAGCAGGAGTCGTGGTAGGTCACGGTGTGGTTCAGTTTCCGCGTCAGCAGCGGCTTGAGCCCCGCCAGGTGCCTCGCCAGGAACGGCGTGGTGTGCTCCAGTTCCCAGTTGAAGCCGAGCGTCTGATAGCGGCACTTGAAAGCGTTGTGCGCGTGCGGGCAGGAAGTCACGACGCGGTTGAACTGGTACTTCTGGAACACGGCCATGTTGTAGTCCATCAAGGTTTCGAACAGGCCGGGTTCCCAGGTGAGGCGGCCGCACTCGCCGGCGCACTTCTCTTCATTGCCCAAAATGGCATAATCGATTCCCAATCGGTGAAACACCTTGGCCGTCGCCCGGCAATTGTCCTGCCCGCGCGGATAGTACGACGTGTAGCATTCCACGAACCACAGCACGTCCGCCGGTCTCCGATCCTCGGAAAAGATCCGGATTGGCACGCCGGCGGTCTTGACCCAGGCCGCCCGTTTGCGGGAAGGTTCCCCCATCGGGTTGCCATAGCGCAGCGTATTCTGCAAGGCTTTTTGCAGCTCATTCGGCAACTCCGGCATGTGCGTGAGGGCCTGCTCCTTCATCAGAGGCAGCAGGATCTCGGTCAGCCGGATGTCCCGCGGGCACTTGGCCATGCATGCATAGCAGGCTACGCAGGAAAGCAGGCTGTCGCTGGTGAAAACCTTCTCCAGCATTCCCGCGCGCATCATGGCAATCATGCGGCGCGGCGGATATTCCATCACGTCGCCGTAGGGGCACGTGCCGGAACACATGCCGCACTGAAGGCAGGTGAGAATCTCCTTTCCCTCGGGATACCGGGGAAGCTCCTCCAGGGTTACTGCGCAGGTGCCCATCGTTCATCTCCAAACTGCGTCTAAACGGCGCACGCCAGACCGGGACGCGCCCGTCTGGCGGATCCGATTGGTTCGAGCCGGTCTCCGGGGCCGCTCCAAAAACAGGCGTTCAGTTGTCGTATTAAAAGTGCGAAGGAACTATTGGGGATTAACGAAGCGGTGAGCACTCGTGTTCGGCATTTCTCGCTCACAGTGTCCCATCTAGGAGAATAACACCTTGTTGTCTTTTACTCAACAAATCTGGCGCGCGGCGGCGGGACAGGCATGACGCGATTCGCAACACCCTGAGGATTTCGTTACGGCAGACCGCAATGTTGACAGACGAAAGCGTCGCTCCCAGCTTGTCGTCAGGCCAGCTTGGGCGCCATTACGTCCACGAGTTCTTTAACCGCAGCCGCACTCTTGAGCAGTGCCGCGAGTTCACCTTCCGTCAGCTTGACTTCGAATATCTTCTCGATGCCCTGTGCGCCGAGCTTGACAGGCACGCCGACGTACAGGCCCTGGATGCCGTACTCGCCTTCCAGGTAGGCGGAGCAAGGCAGCACCCTCTTCCGGTCCAGGAGTATCGCTTCCACCATCTCGACCGCGGCCGCCGACGGTGCATAGTAGGCGCTGCCGCTCTTGAGATACCTGACGATTTCGGCGCCGCCATCCCGCGTACGTTTCACGATCTGCTGGAGGGTGTCGGCGTCCATCAGGTCGGCCAGCGGCATGCCCGCCACGCTGCTGTAGCGCACCAAAGGCACCATGGTGTCGCCGTGGCCGCCCATCACAAAGGCCACCACGTCCGATGCGGAGACATCGAGCGCCTGCGCCACGAAAGTGCGGAAGCGGGCCGTGTCGAGAATGCCGGCCATCCCCACCACGCGGTGCTTGGGGAAGCCGCTGATGCGGTGGGCCACATGGCACATGGCATCCAGCGGGTTGGTGACCACTATCAGGATCGCGTCCGGAGAATACTTCACGGCCTGCTCGACGCTGGCCTTGACGATATCGTAGTTGGCCCACAACAGGTCGTCG
>JBAWDI010000147.1:0-2706 GCA_049590695.1 Bryobacteraceae bacterium | reverse complement strand
GAAACTTACCTGGCCGATGAAGACGCCGTGGCCGACGCCGTGGCCGACGCCGACGTGGTCATCGGCGCGGTCCTGGAGGCCGGCACCCGCACGCCCCACGTGGTGACGCGCGCCATGGTCGAGCGGATGAAACCGGGCTCGGCCATCATCGACGTCTCCATCGATCAGGGAGGCTCGGTCGAAACCAGCCGGCCCACCACCCTGGCGGAGCCCACCTTCGTCTACAAGGGCGTGACGCACTTCTGCGTTCCCAATTTCACCGCCGATATCGGCCGCTCCGCCAGCGTGGCTATCGCCCAGGCTATGCTTCCCTACCTGCTCACCATCGCCCGCCACGGCGTGGAGGCGGCCCTGGAAAAGTGCCCCGATCTGGCGCGCGGCGTGTACACGCTGCGCGGGAGGCGTCCGTGACCCGCGACTACCGCTCCCGCATCGCGACCGCCGATGAAGCGCTCGCCGTGGTCCGGTCGGGCCAGCGCGTCTACATCCACAACGGCTGCGCCGAACCCGTGGAACTGGTTCAGGCGCTCACCCGCCGCGGCCCCGAGCTGCGCGACGTGGAGGTGATCCACATGGCCACCATGGGGATCGCCGATTACAGCCTGCCCGAGCACGAAGGCCACTTCCGCGCCAACGCCCTGTTCATCGCCGCCAACGTGCGCCAGGCGGTGCAGGAGGGCCGCGCCGACTACACCCCCATTTTCCTGGCTGAGATCGAAGACCTGTTCCGGTCCGGCGCCCTGCCCATCGATGTGGCCCTGCTGCAGTGTACGCCGCCCGACCATTACGGCTACATGAGCTTCGGCCCCAGCGTGGATATCACCGTTACCGTGGCGCAGTGCGCCCGCCACCTGATCGTGGAAATCAACGACCAGATGCCGCGCGCGCTGGGCGACGCCTATTTGCACGTGAGCCGCGTGAATGCCTTCGTCGAAACCTCCCACCCGCTGGTGGAATACCCGAGCCACGAGGTGACGGACCTGCACCGCGCCATCGCCCGCAACATCGCGGGGCTGATTCCCGACGGCGCCACCATTCAGACCGGCATCGGCGGCATCCCCGAAGCCACGCTGGCCCTGCTGGGGAACCACAAGGACCTCGGCGTCCACTCCGAAATGGTTCCCGACGGCGTCATCGAGCTGATCCAGGCCGGCGTCGTCAACGGCGAGCGGAAGACGCTGCATCCGCATAAGGTGATCGCGGCTTTTGTGCTGGGGTCCAAGGCGCTGTTCGATTTCATCGACAATAACCCCATCTTCGAGTTCCACCCCACGGCGTACTGCAACGACCCGTTCACGATCGCCCAGAACGACCGCATGGTGGCCATCAACTCGGCTATCGAAGTGGACCTCACCGGGCAGGTCTGCTCGGACTCCGTGGGCCGCGCTCCCTACAGCGGCATCGGCGGGCAGGTGGATTTTCTGCGCGGCGCGGCGCGCTCCAAGGGCGGGCTGCCGATTATCGCCCTGCCCTCCACCGCCAGGAACGGCACGGTCTCGCGCATCGTTCCGGAGCTTCAGCCCGGCGCCGGCGTGGTCACCTCGCGCGGCGACGTCCACTACGTCATCACCGAGCACGGCGTCGCCTACCTGCACGGCAAGACGCTGCGCCAGCGCGTGGAAGCGCTCATCCCCATAGCCGACCCGAAATTCCGCGCCCAGCTGGAGGATTTCGCGCGCCGAAGCAAGCTGCTGGTCAATCGCTTAGAATGAAAATCTAACCCAGGATGATTTCCCGCCGGTCTCTGGTGACGATCGCCGTACTATCCAGCGCCGTGATGGAGGTGCTGGACACTTCCGTTGTCAACGTCAGCCTGCCCCATATTGCGGGGAGCCTCTCGGCCACCACGGATGAAGCCACCTGGGTCCTCACCTCGTACCTGGTAGCCAATGCCATCATCCTGCCCATGAGCGGCTGGCTGGCCAACTACTTCGGCCGCAAACGCCTGCTGCTGACGGTGGTGACGGGTTTCACCGTGTCGAGCCTGCTATGCGGCCTCGCGCCCAGCCTGCCCATGCTGATTCTCTTTCGCGTGTTGCAGGGCACCACCGGCGGAGGGCTCCAGCCGCTTTCCCAGGCGGTGCTGCTCGAGGAGTATCCCCCTCAAGAGCGTGGCAAGGCCATGGCGTTCTTTGGGCTGGGGATCGTGGCCGCTCCCATACTTGGCCCCACCCTGGGCGGCTGGATCACCGACGCGTATTCCTGGCGCTGGGTCTTCTACATCAACCTGCCGATCGGCATTGCCAGCCTCATCCTGATCTCCCTGTTCGTCACCGATCCGCCCTACATGCATCGCGGCTCGCTGCGCGCCGACTTCTGGGGTTTCGGCATGCTGGCGGTGGGCATGGGTGCGCTGCAGATCATGCTGGACAAGGGCCAGGAGGACGACTGGTTCGGATCGAACTTCATCGTCATGCTGGCGATCACCGCCGCCGTGCTGCTGATCGGCTTCGTCATCCGGGAATTACTGATCGACCAGCCCATCGTTCACCTGGAGCTGCTGAAATACAGGAGCTTCGCGGCGGGCATCTTCTTTGTAACGGTGCTCGGGTTCGTGCTGTACAGCAGCCTGGTTCTGTTGCCGCTTTTCATGCAGACCCTGCTCGGTTGGACCTCCGCCACCGCGGGTCTCTGGTGCAGTCCGCGCGGCATCGGCACGGCGCTGTGCATGCCGCTGGTGGGGTACCTGCTCGGCAAGGGCTGGGA
>JBAWDI010000146.1:0-2389 GCA_049590695.1 Bryobacteraceae bacterium | reverse complement strand
ACTTCGGCGTGAGCGTAATTTTTCCGCGCTCCACCTTCGCCTCCAGGATGTCGCCGACGGCAACGCCAATCTGCTCCCGGACGCGCCGCGGGATGACAACCTGGTACTTATTCTTGACGGTTACGATGGACATGGCAGTTGAACAGTTGAACTGTTCATCTTCAGCTTAATAGGAACAAGTTGGGGACGTTTCGAGTTCCACCATGGAACGCCGTTTGATATCCCTGCCGCCAGTTGTTACCATTTTTCCGCAATGAAAACTCTATTGATGTGCGCGCTGCTGACAGCGGCGGCGTACCCGCAAGCCCCTTCCCATTTGGAGAAGCGCGGCCAAGCGACGCAGTTGATTGTGGATGGCAAGCCATTCCTGGCTCTCTCGGGCGAGTTGGCCAACACGGCGCCTTCGAACCTCGATTACATGCGGCATGTTTTTCCCATACTGGCCAGGCAGGTTCACCTGAATACGGTGCTGACGGCCGTGGCGTGGGGGTGGATCGAGCCACAGGAAGGCAAGTACGACTTCCACCTGGTGGACGCGGCCATCGAGCTCGCCAACCAGAACGATCTCAGGCTCACCTGGCTGTGGTTCGGCAGTTGGAAGAACGGGGAGTCGAACTTCGCGCCGGGATGGGTGAAGGCCAACTATGACCGCTTTCCGCGCGCCCAGATCCAGAACGGCAAAAACGTCGAAATCCTCTCGACGCTAAGCGACAGCAACTTGCAGGCGGATGCGCGGGCGTTCGCGGCGCTGATGCGGCATGTTCGCGAGGTGGACAAAAACCACCGCGTGATCATGGCGCAGGTGGAGAACGAGGTCGGGCTGCTGGGCGATTCGCGCGACCGGTCGCCCGCGGCCAACGAAGCGTTCGCCAAAGCGGTGCCCAGGGAGTTCATGGATTATCTCCAGAAGCACAAGGATTCGCTGCTGCCGGAATTCCGCAGGATCTGGGAGGCCGCCGGCTTCAAGACCTCGGGAACCTGGGAGGAAGTGTTCGGGAAGGGCGTGCAGACGGACGAGATTTTCATGGGCTGGAACTATGCCCGGTACGTCGGCCAGGTGGCCGAGGCGGGCAAGCGCGAGTACAACGTTCCGATGTTTGCGAATGCCTGGCTCAATTCGCCGGCGGACAGAGGGCCGGGCGATTATCCGAGCGGCGGGCCGCAGGCCCACATGCACGATATCTGGCGCGCGGGCGCCCCGCAACTCGATATGCTGAGCCCGGACATTTACGCGACCAACTTTGCCGAGTTGGCCGCGCGATACAGCCGGTCGGGCAACCCGCTGTTCATTCCCGAGTGCGCCGGAGACATCCACGGAGCGGCGAATGCGTTCTACGCCATCGGGCAGTACACCGCGGTGGGGTATTCGATGATGGGCGTCGGCGAGTTGCAGCGGATGACGGCGTTCCGCGCGGGCGATGCCGGATCGACGGCGCCCGCGGAGGTCGAGAACCTACCGCTCCCACGAGCTTACGCGACGCTTACGCAGCTTGCCCCGCTGGTGCTGGAGCACCAGACCAAGGGCACCATCGCCGGCGCGTGGCTCAATAAGGATAGCCCGGATACGCAGATCAAGCTGGGCGGTTACACTCTGAACGTGTCGCTGTGGGGTTGGAATCGGCGCAGCGTCTCCGATGTTCCGATCGGCTTCAACACCAACACGCTCAAGGGGCTCGACGTGCTGCCCGACACCATGGGTTATGGCATCTTCATGGCCACCGGCCCGGACGAATTCCTCATGGCCGGCGACAACGTGCAGGTCACGTTTTCACTGGAAACGCCAGGACCCGGGTTCGTGGGGCTGGCCGAGCAGGAAGCGGGCCGCTTCGAAAATGGCAAGTGGGTGGTCACGCGGTACCTGGGCGGCGACGACTCCACCTTGCGGCGCGACCTGGCCAACGCAGTGGCCCTGAACCAATCGGGCTTCGGCGTGCGGCTTTTTTCGCAACCGCATCTTTCATTCGCCGAGCGCGCCATCCAGCGCGTGAAAGTGTACCGGGGCAAGTAGGGAGACTCTATGAACCGCCGATCGTTCCTGATGGCCACCAGCGCCGCCGCCGCGCTGGGCCGCGCCCAGAATGCCGCGCCCGCCATTCCGCTCCGCCGTGTTTATTCGCTGAATCGCAACTGGCTCTTCGGAGGCAAAATGTCGCCCGGCGCCGATGCGCCCGCATTCGACGACTCGAAATTCCAGCGCGTCACGCTGCCGCACACCAACGTCGAGTTGCCCTGGCACAGCTTCGACGACAAGGCCTATGAGTTCGTCTCCATCTATCGCCGCCACTTCCGCGCGCCGGCGATCTGGCAGGGGAAGCGCGTGTTCGCCGATTTCGGCGGCGTCATGACGGCCAGCAAGGTCACCGTCAACGGCCACCATTTCGAGGAATAC